>CBESZZ010000458.1:0-3973 GCA_965534055.1 uncultured bacterium
GGGTACGACAGGCCTGGCCCGGTCGCGCCCGCTCGATTAGCTCGGCACGGTCGCGAGCTTGTCCAGCATGTCCGTGAGGCAGACCTGCAGGCTGGTGAAGCCCGCGTAGTGCACGGTCCGCGCCGGCACGCCGGCTTTCCGCGCCAACTCCAACGCCGGCTCCGTCGTCTCGTGGCGGTTCCAGTGCAGGAGCACAACGAGATCCACTTTGTCGAGGCGATCCGCGATGGCGGACACCAGCTTTTGCGGCGACGTGTAGTTCGCCATCAGCCACTCGCCCGTCAGCCCCCAAGATTCGCACAGCGTGTCGAAGCGAGGGTGGTGGCGGCGCTGCCTTTCATTGCCCCCCACCACCAGCACTCGTGGCTGGTGACCCAGGCTTTGCATCGCCAATGCAGTCGCGTGTTCGCCCGTGCCTGCAACCGTCGGCACAGTGTCGGCAAGCGCGAGCAGCTTCTCGACCGCCGCAACGTCTTCCGCAGCAAGCTCTGGGAACGTAATGGACAGATCCTGCAAGACCGCGTGGGACTGCTTCAGCGAGTCGACGTCTTTGCGTGCACGCAGCGCGCGGGCGATCTGCTGTTGCAGGACCGCCTTCTCGTATTCCCGATCTTCCATCTCTTCGTAGAGCGCGACGAGTTCACATTTGATCTCGAGGTGATCGAGAGCCTGCCCCACGAACTCTTCCTGCCGGAGCAGCGTTTCAAGCTCCGCGAACGCACCACGCGCTAACAACAGATCGCGCATGTCGCCGAACACGGCGGACGCGGCATCGCGATCGCCCTGCATGTTGCGAGCGGTCAGCAGCGCACGCATCGCTTCAATCCGCTGATCCAAGTCGACGGCAACCTGCAGTACGCGTTCGGCGGCAACCGCGGAAGCAGTCGGTTCTCCAAGGGACTGATACTCCAACGCAACGAACAGTAGCTGATCCGGTGTCGTCCCGCGTCCGACGTCGACAGCGTCGAGGAACCGCAGTGCCAGCTTGCGATCGCGTTGTTTAAGCGCTTCGTGCACCGGGTAGAAGCTCTCAAGATCGGGTTTCACCGAATCGAGTGCCGTCTCCATCAGCCGCAAAGCGCGAGCACACTCGTTTGTATTGTTGGCGGCGAGAATCGCGGCGGCTTGGAAGAAATGCGCTTTGTCTTTCAGCACCAAATCGCGACCCGCCGTGCGGCGCATGCCTTCGGCGGCGCTGTCCATGCACAAGGCCGCGCGGTCAAATTCACCGGTCTCATAGTCGAGGATGCCACACACGAACCACGCATGCGGCACGGTGTTGTCCGGATCGCGTCGCACAGAAGCCAACGCCTCCAGGGCTTCATCGCGACCGGGTCGCTCGCTCACGGGCTCCAGCTCTTCGACACCGTGCACACGCAGAGTTGCCATGGCGGTCCACGCGTCGAGCTCGCTTGAGAAACGAGGATTGGCCGCGACCAACGTTCTTGCCGTGGCGATCGCATCGAGCGCTTTGTCGAAGTCACTGCTGACGAGCAACCGCTCCGCACGGGCCTTGTGGTATCTCGCCTGCACGTCGTTCGGAAGCCGAGTGAACTCAGCGAGTCCGATCACCTTGTTCAGAATGGACGCCGTGCTTTCCTGACCTTCTGTGTCTTCACGATTCTCGAGACGCGTGAGCAGGTCGGTCAAGGACGCGTCTACCAGCATCGTCGCAGCGTCGCTCGACGAGTCCGCGGCGAGGTATTGCACGGCCTTGACGGCTAGATCGAGATCCCCGCTCCAAAACAGAGTTCGCATGACCAGCGGCAAACACTGCGATGCGATGCGCGTGTCGTGGAGCAGGTCCACCAGCGCTGTCGGATCCTGCAGCAGATCCGCGACCCAGTTCCGCTCACCCTTGCGGTCATGCCCGCGTAGCTGACCGAACACATACCAGCGACGACACGCTGCATCTCCAGACGTCGGGGCCGGCAAATCGACTCCGAGCAGCGTCCGGGCGTAGCCCGCATGAAACGCCGTTTCTGGGCGGTCGGGCTGCAGTTCGGTCAGGTCAAGGATCGCGCTAGCGACATCCTTGGCCCGGCTGCTGCCAGCTTCCGCTTGATGAATCTGTTGAACAAGTAAACGATCGAGTGCGGTTTCCCACGCCATGGCGAACTCCGGGGACACGGTGGAACCCTAGGTATCGACCAGGCGTGACCCTGAGCTGGTTGCGAGCCGGCCTACTCCCACAACGTGGTGAGTTCCGGTACACCGCGACGCCTCGAAGTGTTGGAAATCAGTTCACGAAGTGCTCGGCGACTGCCGGCAGAACGACGACATCTCCCTGCAACCGCAGGTCGTCGTTCGACACTCCAATCACCGCCCCCACGACCAAGTCATTGGGTTTGAGCACGCCCGCCAGTCTCTCGGGAAGCGGCAGGATCAGCGCCTCCTCGGCGCCGCCCGTCGCTGCATCGAACCGACCGTAGATGCGGTCTGCGTCCAAGTCTTCGATTCGCAGCACGCCCTGACGGGTGCCGGGGCCGCCTGCCTCACTCGCGGGGTCGGACAACACCTGACTGGCCAAGGCGAGGCCTTCGGCACGCTCCACCACCTCGGTTGTGACGGCATCGTCTAGGCCTTGCAGATGCACACCCTGGGCTTCCTGCAGCCAAACGGCGAATGCTTTCAGCGCCGCGTAGGTCTGCTGCACCATCGCGCCGCGGTCCGATGGCGTTGCATTCAGGTAGACGACGATCAGCAAGCGGACAATGTCCTGCTCATCGATGGATTCGACGTCCAGGTGCGGCAAGGGCGACTCGTTCTGCAAAGCCACGAGGCGATGGAGCACCGTCATGGAAAACGCATCCGTCTCGAGGCCTTCCTCCCACCCGTACTCCTGCACCAGGGGCTCGAGATCTCCGATCACTCCGGGGTCCTCCGCATCGAAATTGTCGATCCTGGTACTTCGGTCGCTCCCGGGGCTCACGCGTGGATCCGCCGCGGCCATTTCCTCATCCGCCACGCCGGCCTTTTCACCCAATCGCTTGAACAGCACTTCGACGTCTTCGCCGTCGCGCAAGCCGGCGTTCAAGTCTTTGGCCAAAGCTGCTCCCAACCCATTCGCGGTGTCTTCTTGTTCGGCCTCCGGATCACGCAGGATCTCCGGGAGTTGGTCGCTTTCGAGCTTCGATGCACCGGCAGGCGCAGGCGGCGCTTTCGGCGCGGGAACCTCGGGAACGCTACTGTCAACTTCTTCCAGGGAGATCGGTGTTCCAATGCCCGCACCAGCTCCGCCCGCGTGGCGCGCGTTCCAGATCTCAAGGAGCGTTTCGCGAGCCTTGTCGAGATCGACGTCGGTGTCGAAGGCCAAACGATCCATCAACGGCCCGATGACCATTCCGGGGGAAGTGGCCCGCCCCAGGGCTTCGCTGATGTCCGTTGCGGAAACCTCAAACGGCGCGTGCGAGAGCAGTTGATCCAGCGTGGCTTCTAAATGCTCCACCGGCACGCCGGGCGACTCGGACCTCTGCAGGTCTGGGCGCACCAAGAGGTGCTCCACTTCGACCTGCTGAAGCCTCCGCTCCAACTCCAAGCGGGAAAGGTCCGCGTGCATCGCTTCGATCAGTGGCTGCGCATGGGGCAGAACCAGCAGCCCCATAGACGGCACCATCACGTCGTAGTCACCGAGCAGGAGTCGCCCAATCAATGCATGGCCTGGATCCACTTTGGCTTGGTCGAAGTCGACATCGTAGCTCTCACCCGACTGCACATCGACGACGCGCACGCCATCTTCGACGTGTTCTGTGACGTGAAACACGCCAGCGATGGATTCCCGCGCTGCTTGCACGGCGTCTTCGTCCAGCACGTCCCGGAGAGTGTCGAACGGCACTTGCCCCAACACGTCGCTCTCTCTTTCCAACAGGAACCACTCGAGAAACCGCGCTTCGCGGCTGGGGTCCTGGCCTTCCAGGGCCCGCAGCCCGAAGAAGTCGCGCGCCGCACGGGCGATTTCGGGGGTCAATCGCGC
>CBESZZ010000459.1:0-3966 GCA_965534055.1 uncultured bacterium
GCCCTCGGAGCATTTCGCACCAACCACTCTTCCCTGGAACTGCGGTCGCTGGGGTAGTCGGGGCGTTGAGCGGGATCGAGCTCTGCCAACCCTTCGACACGCCGGATGCGGACGGCCACGTGCTGCACCTCGGGGTTGCCGCGATCGTCGTCCGGATCGCTCACAACCTCCGCGGTCAACGGGCTGTCCAAGAGGCCAGGAGCCACGAACAGCAAAACGTCTCCACGATCAATCTCATGTTCGAGGCCCGCCTTAAAGACAGTCACTTCCTGCGTCGTCGCGTTCACGTTCACAACCGCTTCGAGGAAGAAGGTCAGGTCGCCAACGATGCGTGGCGGCAATGAGTCCCGTAGGAAGCCTCCAGCAAACTCTGATGAATCATCCCCGCGATTCCCCGATCGGAAGTCCGCCACGATGCTGCGATCGCCGCGGTTGTTCTGACCAACCTGCAATTCTCCGTCATCTACGCGCAACCCAGGAATCGCCAAGAGCCCATCGAGCGCCAAGGCCACGCGAACGTTCGCACCTTGTGGATTCGAGGACTCGGGCAATCCGGACGCGTTGTTGCGGACACCGTACTGCTCACCTTCGGTACCAAGCATTACCGGATCTAAGATCAACTGCGTGTCACGCACGATGACTCGAGTTCCGATAGGACGAAAAGCCTGCGCAGGATCTCCTTGCGGATCACCCACGACTTCCAAGAGCTGCACGGCCTCGTTGTTGACGATCCCGGATACGCGCCCTTGTTCGTCGCGCGCTACGAAGAAGTCGTCATCGACGAGCAGCGGTCGCGAGAACGAGAGTCGGATTGCTGCGTTGCGAGGAACCACCGAGAAAGGCCGGGATGGATCCGCTCGATCCGCTCGCCGCTGAACCACTTCGGTCAATGCGTCATCCGCGCGATCGAGCAGAGTCGCGAACGCATCGGTTCCGATCTCTCGGGGAATGAACAGCCGCGGTTGCAGCGTGTTTGGATCGACCCCAACGAAGTCGTAATCCACCCTTTCGTCGGCCTCCAAGGAGCCGGTATCTCGACCGTCTTCGATGTTGGCGCCGATCAGTACATCGCTTGCATGCCGCGCAAAGATCAACCCTGAATCGGTACGCTCCAGCCCGTAAACGTCGACGAGCCGTCCGTATTCAATGCGTTCAAGCTGCGCATTGCCGTCGGGTTTCGGAAGATCACCGGCGCCGCCACCGCCGCTGCTGCAGCTCGGGAAACCAAGAACAAAAAGAGTGACCGCCATGCTGGTCACCGGAAATATGCAAGACATCGATTGCGCCTCCAACATCCGAGCGCAGTGCGAGTTGCGTTCGGTTCGGTGCCGTCCACTTCCGCACGGCGCCGACGTCATCGGTCGGTCCGTGGAGGAGAGCGAGCAGCGTTCGAAGAGTGAGGGGGCATCGCGTGCGACCCATGGGTAGTGGGCGCGCGCATTGCGAAGCCGCGGTTCGCGGCACGCACAGTCAGTTAGTCAGACATCGCGCCGAGGCAACACATCGGCGTCGCGTGTCAGCCCCGCCGCGCGTCATGCTCGTGCCATTCTTCGGCCGACAACGCAGCGCATCCACCCACAGGCCCCGCGACCGGCAACCCGCGAAGACGACGCAGAACATCACCCACCGTGCTGCGCAGGGTCTCTGCGGCGTCCGCTTCCAACGCACGCAGAACCAGATCAGGATCTGCAAGATCCGCCGGCCAGTCCGCCGCCAACAAATCGCCTTTTGTGGCGCAGACCAACAGGTGCGGCCCCTCGAAGGACCCGTCGTCTTGCACGCCAACGTCATTGCGCGCGCCAAACGAAGCGATGATCTCACGATCCACGTCGCTCGGCCCCACGGCTCGATCCACGAGCAAGACCACAACAGCTTCCGACTTCGCCCGCGACCAGCGATCGAGCAACTCTCGACTTCGCACCTGGGCGCGAGCGTCTACTTCGCTCTGCACCGGACCCAAGCCTGCCGTGTCATGAATCGAATAGAGGTAACCGCCGAGGGCTGCCTCTTCGATCACTGCATCACGCGTCGTGCCTGGAACAGCGCTGGCGAGAGCGCGCTCATCGAACAGCAGGCGATTGAGCAACGTCGACTTGCCCGCATTTTGCATGCCGCACAGCACGAGTGGGCAGGGTTCCGCGTGACTGCGGGCAACGCGTGATCGCGCGAGGAACGCTTCGGCCATCGACTCCAGTTCCTCCTCCAACCCCGCTTCCGAAGTCTGTCGCCTCAAGCGTGCAGCCCGTGTTTCAGCGAACGCTGGACAGGCACCATGGGTGAACGTTGTGGGTTTCGCCTCGAGTTCTTGCGATGCACCGAGCAGCTGCAAGCAAGCCGGGCAAGGTGCGCCCACGCGTCGAAGATTCTGTTGCTCCAACGCCATCGCCAATCCCGCCGGATCTCTGGCGGTGCAGACCAGCTTCACTGCCATGTCTTCGAGTTCGGCGTCACGCAGCAGAACTCCCTGATCCCGCAAAGCAGCTTCCACGGCGAGAAGCACCGCCTGCGATCCGTGGCAGTGCACCTCCAACGCACCGGTGCTGGGATGGTCCATCGCCAAGCCATCATCCAAGGCCTGACCGTCGCGAGGATCACGCAGCACGACGCGACGAGGAATCGAATAATCCGCATCCGTGCGCACCGAGGCGAACAAGCGAAGCAGAGCCGCACGACCCGACCCTTCGCCAACCAAGACCGCAACGCCGCCTGCGCCACGCGGGGTCACGACATGAACTGTCGCGTGCGGCTCACTCAAAACGAGCCTAGGTCGTCCCTTCGTCGGACGGATCGGTAGACACGTTGGAAGCATCATCGAACCAGAGCCAGAACAACCCGTAATGCACGAGATGCTTCACGCACTTCAGTGGCCCGAAACGCAGCGCGGCATCGGCCGCTGGCTCCTTCGCGTCCACTTGCGCATCGAGTCGCACCTGTGTCTGCGGCGGCCATCGAAGCGCGCCGGACAGCCAGTCCGCGTCGCCACCGGTCAGCACTAGGCACGCACCTTGCATCCTCGGGTCGGTAAGCAACTCGTCCATCAGCTTCTCCACCGTGCCGAGGAAACCAACGCAAACCCCCACGGTCACCGCATCCACGCTGCCGCGTGCCGGCGATGCCGGGAAGCGCTGGCCAAGCACCGGGAACTCCACGTGTGGCAGCGCCGGCGCGGCCGAGACGAGACTGTTGCGCACGGCGGAGAACCCCGGCGCGATCGCTCCGCCGATGTAGCAACCAACGGCCGAGACACCGTCCACCGTGACACAAGAACCCGCGTCGACCACCACGGCCGCCCCACCGACGACCCGATGCGCAGCCAAAGCTGCGAGCCATCGATCGGCACCCAGGGTTTCGACGGTGTCGTAGTCCATCGCCATCGATGGGCCGACGTCTTGCGGCACGCTCAACAGCCGCACTCCGTGAAGTTTCAACGCCCCTCGAATCGCCTGCAGGCCCTGCGGCACCACCGTGCTCCCCATTGCCGCGCACTCTTGCGGCATTCCGCTGTCTGGCTCGCCAAGCCATTCGCCAAGCCACGCGTTCAGTGCAGGCTCACTCGCGGTCAAGCTCGCCGCATCGAGCCGCAGCTTGGAGAGTTCTTCAGGAAGGCCATCGACGACAGTCCAGGCCGTGCACGAAAGGTGTGTGTTGCCTCGATCGAACGTCAGAAGGCTCGGTGGACGTGAAGGCGTCATGAGTCAGCAGGATCGAGACGTATTGCCAACAAGCGTCGAGGCGCGACGATCGCAGCGGGGCGAACGCGGACTCTACTTGTCCGGGACGTCGTAGTAGCGGATCTCTTCACGGCCGTTGCTGAGGAACTTGCCCTCGAACCGCCGCACGCCGCGCTTGTAGAGCTTCTTGCCGAAGCTCAGCGCCTGCGCCTTGCTGCGCACTGGGGTGCCGTTGAGTTCCAACAACACGTCACCAGCTCGGACTCCGAACTGAGCCGCAAGCTTGGGGTCAGGG
>CBESZZ010000460.1:0-3961 GCA_965534055.1 uncultured bacterium
GCCCGTGCGGGTTGTGCGCGCGTCGGAACAACCGTGGGGCACCTTCGCGATTCTCACGCGAGCAGCTTCTGGGACGCGTCTACAGCACGCGGAGTTTGTTGGCGGCAGTGGTTACACCGGGCCGGATCTGCTGCGGGAATACAGCGGGATGCTGTCGATTCACGATGTCGGCAACGTGTCGGTGGAGTCGTGTCTGTTCAACGAAGGCACTGTGGTCGACGACATGGTGCACGTCGTCTACAGCACCGCCGAGTTCGTGAACTGTCGTTTTGTTCGCGCCTTCAGTGACGCGTTGGACGTGGATCAGTCGGATGCAACGCTGGTTGGATGTGAGTTTGTCAGCAACGGCAATGACGGGCTGGACTTGATGACATCAAGAGTCGCGGTTTCTGGCTGCAGGTTCAGCGGCAATAGGGATAAGGGCATCTCAACAGGCGAGGCCAGTGAGCTCTTCGTGGAGCGTTCGGTGTTTCGCGGCAACGTCGTTGCGTTGCAGGCGAAGGACGCTTCGGTCGTCTGGATACAGGACTCCGAAATCTCAGCTTCCGGAATCGGGTTGGACGCCTTCCTGAAGAACTGGCGGTACGGCAAGGCGGGCCGCATCTTGGCAACGCGCGTGCGGTTCGACGGCAACCGTGTCGTGTTGGTTACCGCGCAGGACGGGCGCATCGACGTGCACGAGCCGTCGGGCGAAGACATGGACATCGCCGATGTTCTTGCTGTGCCGGGCGTGACTGAAATCCAGGCACTGCCAGGCCACGCCAACACCGTCGTTCCTGATGCGATGCGGCTCTATCGAGCGTCTGCGGCTGGTTCGAGATAGAGCGATGCGGTGGGTGCCGCTCAGCGGCGCGTCACTCGCGATCAGACTCGAAGTACTTCTTCCGAATCCACGCGGGCTGCCAGCGGTCGGGTTCGCGCGGTGTGCCCGTCAGATCGATGGCTGCTGACCGAACCTTCTCTGCGGTCCAGGTGACGTCATCGCCTAGCTCGGTCTGCCAGCGTTCCAACTCGGTGCGCATCGCGACCACGCGTTCGGCTTGCTCAACCGCTGCAGCAAGGTTCTTCAGCTCATGCGGATCCTCCTGCAAATCGAAGAGTTGCGTCACGTCGACTTGTGGATAGCGAATGAGCTTCCATCGTTCATCCCGCACGGCCCGCTGTTGGCGGGCGTACGAGGTGAACAGCGTCTTGCGCCAGTTTGCCACGCCTGCATCCGGCGTTGACCAGAGCGGACTCAGGTCTGTGCCGTGGGTCGTGTCCGGTGAGGCGGCCTGTGCCTGGTGAAGCAGCGTGGGGAACAAGTCGTGCAAATAGACGAGCGCGTCCGAGGACCCTGCGGGGATGCCGGGGCCGACGATCACCAGTGGTGCCGCCATGCTGTGCTCGTAGAGGCTCTGCTTGCCGAGGAGCCCGTGGCTGCCCATGGCCAGTCCATGATCCGCGGCGTAGACCACGATTGTGTTGTCGGCCTTGCCGGTCCGCGTGAGCACCTCGAGGATCCGCGCGACCTGGCGATCGAGGTGGGTGATTAGCCCGTAGTACTCCGCGAGCTGCTCGGCGACGACGTCTTTGGGGCGTGGCCAGGGCGCGAGATTCTCGTCGCGCAAGATGAGCGCGCCGTTGTCGAACGGGTGCGCAGGTAAGAAGTTGGGGGGGAGCGGTGGCGGGTTCTGTGCGTAGAACTCCCGATCTGCGTGCGGTGGGTCGCGCGGGTCGTGGGGCGCGGTGAACGCTGCGTAGGCGAAGAACGGCGCGTCGTCGGTGTACCCCGTCAAGAACTCGATCAGCGCGTCGGCGAAGAGTTCGCTGGAGTGGCGCGCGCCGATGCGCTTGTCGACGAACTGTCCGTTGCGAATATCGTGAATCGGAACCAGCCGATGGTTGGACATCCCGCCGAGCATTACGGCGCGTGCCGACTGAAAACTGCGGAGGCAGGCTTTGCGGCCGTTGTGCCACTTCCCGGTGCCAAACGTGGAGTAGCCAGCGTCGCCGAGCAGTTGGCCCAAGGTGGGCGCCCCATCGAAGTTGCCTAGGTCGAGCCCGTGGTAGGCGCGGCCGCTGTGCACCATCGCGCGGCTCGGCACGCAAACGGCACCGTGTGGCGAACCCATGCAGTGCGCTTCGCGAAAGCTGAATCCTCGGCGCACGAGCTCATCGATCGTCGGCGTGCGGATGTGGGGGTTGCCCCAAGCGCCGACGGTGTCCGCGCGTTGATCATCTGCGAACAAGAAGAGAATGTTCGGTCGTTCGGCGTCACTTGGACGCCTGCCCTTGTCGCTCGGGCTTTGGCTCGCAGCCGTTGCAACGAGAGCTCCAAGGACCAACCACAGCAGGATTCGACTCATCGCATGGAGGCTACTGCGGATCGGTGGAGGCAGGAATTCGGGTTGGCCATTTGCGCGGTGGTTCGGGCACCGGGTCATCACCACATCGAGCGAATGGCTGGCATCGGAGCAGCCGCCAGATCATCAGGATGGTGCCATGCAGTGCGCCGTGACGTTGTAGTGCCTGTAGCGCGTAATCCGAGCAGCTCGGGTAGAAGCGGCACGTGCGGGGCTTGAATGGCGTGATCAGCTTGCGGTAGAGCTTGATCGGAATCATGAGCAGGGTGCGCAGCATGATTAGTGGGGGTTGCCGTCGCGTGGGGGGCCTTGGTCCTGTTCGCCGGTTCGCTGTTCCGCGCCTGCGCCGCGACCACCGCCCTTTGGGGTTTTGCCGGTTTTGCGTTTCGCGCCCTTGTGGGGTCGCTTGCGCGGCGTGCCACGAGACTTACCGCGACCGGAGTGGATGTCTGAAAGCAGCGAACGCAGCTCCCCACGCAGTGCGAGCAGTGCGACTCGACCCTCTCGTGGGCGCGGAATCAAGATGATGTCGTAGCTCCCCGGCAGCGTCGGGCGCTCCAGTCGAAAGGCTTCCCGGAGCAGGCGCTTGATCTTGTTGCGGCGAACTGCGCGGCCGTTTTCCTTGGACACGGCAACACCAAGTCGGTGGTCGCCACCGGCTTCGGGATCGCGGCGATTCGCAACGACGACGATCTCGCGTCCGTGCGCGCGTCGACCTCTGCCGTAGACACCACGAAAGTCGCGTTGAGTGATCAGGCGACGCGTGCGCGGGAGGGTGAAGTCGTCTTCGGCGGCACGCGGAGCGGATTGCCCTGCGGAGCCAGGAGCCTCCCGATTCGGCCGCTCTGACTCACCCGACCGGTCGCTCACCTGCGGGGTGGCGCGGCCTGCTGCAGAGCCAAGTACGCCTTGGTGACCCGGTCGTCCTCGGTGCCCTCAGGCTTCTGCGACAGGAACCTTCTGTAGTCGAGGTTTCGCTCTTTCATTTGGCCAAGCTGTTCGTGGCAACACGCGCGGTTGTAGTAGTCGGCGTAGCGCGTCGAATCCATCGTGAGCAACGCGTCGAGGTGGCGTTTGGCTTCAGCGAAGTTGCCGGCGTCGTAGTGCAGATCGGCCAGGTAGGCGCGGGCACGCATTTCGTCGCGCATGGATTGTGCGAGCGCGCGCTTGCGCTCTTTCTCCCAGGCCATCTGGTCCGCCCGCGTCACGCGCGCCAAGTCAGCGTGGATGATGGACTGTTGCTCCTTCACCTCTTGCATGTAGTTCGCGCCGTGCTCGAACGCTCGTGCCTTTTCGCCGAGCGCGACATCGACCTGCATCAGGTGGAAGTGCGCACTCAGGACCAGCTCGCCTTTGTCGAGAAGGATGTTGAGGTTCTGCCGAGCCGACTGCAGGTACGCTGAGCCGCGGTTGCGGTTCTCCGACGCGCGCGCATTGGCGGCGATGGTCTCCGCGCTTTCGGGATCGCGAAGCGCCGCGGTCTTGGCTTCGTCGTCGAACACCATCGCTTCGGCGAAGCTGTGGTTCCCCAGCGCTTGAAGCGTGAGCGCGTAGTAGAAGAGCATGCCGTGCCCGTGCTGACGGTCAGGTCTCTGCGTCTTCAACTCCTCGAAGAT
>CBESZZ010000461.1:0-3954 GCA_965534055.1 uncultured bacterium
GCGGGAGCCTCTTCGCCGGCAATTTCTTGGCGCACTTCATCGACCGCACCGCCCCCACGCGTTAGTCGCTGCCACTGCCTACGCATGGCTTTGGCCTGATTCGGGTGCGCCGTGCAGAGTTCTTCCAGCCGTGCTGCGGGGTCCTCAGTAGGCTCGAGATATGCCGCATAGAGTGCTGCCTCAAGGCTCTCTGTCAGGTCTGCGCGGGCGTCGGTGGACGAGGGATTCGACATGATTGGAACGACCGAGGAGTCGCCGAGGATACCCGGCTATCCTCTGATGCATGCCGGAAGTGCCCGTTCAGCAGTGGATTGCCGATGCCAAGGCCGGTGACCCCGAGGCGATCGACCGCTTGGTCGATCATTATCTTCCGCGGCTGCATGCTTATGTCCGCGTGAAGATGGGGGACGTGCTTCGACGACAGAACGGGACTCTCGATCTCGTACATTCGGTTTGTCGTGAAGTGCTCGAGGAGCGCACCGAGATGCCGTGGGAGGATGCGAACCACTTCCTAAGCTGGTTGCTGCGCGTGGGGCTGAACAAGATCCGCGAGAAGGCGCGCTACTACGAGGCGCAAAAGCGGAACCCGAATCGGGTCGCTGATTACGAAAGCTTGGCGGGGCTGTATGGCAACGTGCCTTCTCCTAGTCAGATCGCGATGGGGCGTGAGCAAGTCGATGCGTTTGAAGAAGCGCTGCTTACTCTGCATGTCGATGCGCGCGAGGCTGTGGTGCTGTCTCGCGTGGTTGGCTTGCCGTTGAAGGATGTTGCGCAGCAAATCGATCGCTCGGTCGACGCGACGCGCATGTTGATTGGGCGGGCGTTGGTGCGCTTGTCCTCGACCATGGGGCTTCCGCCTGGCGAGGAGTAGTCGGCTAGTGAAAGTCGCGGCTTCCCCCCGTCTCGGGAACCGTGTTGAGCTGCGGCACCCACACGCGCTTGGCGATGAGGTGCACCACGCCGTCCTCGTGCTGCAGTTTGCCTGCAGCACCTAGAAAACGTTCGGTCTTGAGGATCGGTGCGAAGCGGTCGAACACGTCTTGCCAGATCACTAGGTTGATGAATCCGGTTTCGTCTTCAAGCGTGATGAAGGTGACGCCCTTCGCGGTGCCGGGTCGTTGACGGCAGATCACGAGACCTGCGGTTTGCACGTGTGCGCCGGTTTTGCGGCCGTGAAGTTCTTGGGCATCGAGAAACTTCAGCGTGTCGAGGGCTGGGCGCAGGGTTTCGAGCGGATGGCCCCGCGCGCTGTGGCGGCCGGCGTGGTAGTCCCACGCGACGGACTCCAGAGTGGAGAGCGGAGCGAAGTCTGGTGTGGGTTCGCGAGCGATGAGCGGCAGCTCGTCTTTGGACTTGCCGGCTTTCCAAATCGTCCACAGTGCTTCGCGACGGCCCATGGCTTCTTGGTGGGTGGATTCTGTCTGTGCACCAAGCGTTTCGAACGCACCGCCCGCAGCAAGCGTGGCGAGATGGTCTTTGTGCAGCGGCGCGCGCTGGCGAAAGTCATCGAGATCCGCGAACGGTCGCTCTGCGCGTGCCGCCACGATGCGTGCCGCGTCCGCGTCGCTCAGGCCCTTCACGTAGCGCAGCCCCATGCGGATGGCGAGCAGGTCGTCTTGGACGTTTTCGAGCGTGCAGTCTGCGTCGCTCTGCGTCACGTCGACCGGCAGGACCATCACGTCGTGGCGCTTGGCGTCTTCGAGGATGGTGCTGGGCGAATAGAACCCCATCGGCTGCGCGTTGAGCAGCGCGCAGGCGAAGACTTCAGGGTGGTGGCACTTCAACCATGCGGTTGCATAGGCGAGCAAGGCGAAGCTCGCGGCGTGGCTCTCGGGGAAGCCATACTCGCCAAAGCCGCGGATCTGTTCGAACACGCGTTCGGCAAATTCGCGCGCGACGCCTTTCTTCTGCATGCGCGAGATGAGTTTTTGGCGGTGTTGCTCGATGCGACCGCTGCTCTTCCACGCCGCCATGTCGCGACGCAAGCCGTCGGCTTCACCGGGCGTGTAGTCGGCGGCGACGACGGCGAGCTTCATGACCTGCTCTTGGAAGAGCGGCACACCCAACGTCTTCTCAAGCACGGGTCGCAGGCTTTCGTGCGCGTAGGTCACGGGTTCCTTCCCGTTTCGACGCTTGAGGTAAGGGTGCACCATGTCGCCAGCGATGGGGCCGGGGCGCACGATGCTTACTTCGATCACCAGGTCGTAGAACGTGCGCGGGCGTAGCCGGGGGAGCATGGCCATCTGCGCGCGGCTCTCGATCTGAAAGACGCCGACCGTGTCGCCGGTCGAGATCATGTCGTAGGTCGCGGTGTCCTCTTCGGGCAACGTCGCTAGGGTCAGGTCGAGGCCGCGATGTGTGCGCAGCATCGCGAAGGCTCGGTCGATCAGTGACAATGCTCCCAAACCCAAGCAGTCGACCTTGAACAACCCAAGGTCGTCAATGTCGTTCTTGTCCCATTGGATCACGGTGCGATCCGCCATCGTACCGTTCTCGATGGGCACCAGCGTGTCGACGCGTTCGTGACCGAGCAGGAATCCACCGGGATGAATCGACAGATGCCGCGGGAAGTCTTGGATCTCCTGCACCAGTTGCACGAGATGCTGGTGAACCGGTTGCTCTGGATCGAAGCCCGCCGCCGACAGCGCGGCCGTCGGATCGTTGCCGGAGCGGAACGCCAGCTTCGCTAACTGGTCAAGGCCGGTGGGTGGCAGGTCGAGCACCTTGCCCACGTCGCGAATTGCCGAGCGCGTGCGGTAGCGAATGACGTTGGCGACCATCGCCGCGTGGTTGCGGCCGTACTTGGTGTAGATGTGCTGCAGCACCTCTTCGCGCCGCTCGTGGGCGATGTCCAGGTCGATGTCGGGTGGCTCACGGCGTTCGCGCGACAAGAACCGCTCGAACAGCAGATCCATTTGCACCGGATCCACGGCGGTGATTCCCAAGCAGTAGCACACCGCCGAGTTGGCAGCCGAACCGCGGCCTTGGCACAGGATGCCGTGTTCGCCGCAGAAGCGGACGATCTCGTGCATCGTCAGAAAGTAGCCCGGGTAGTCGAGTTCTTGGATGAGCGCGAGCTCCTTGTCGAGCTGCTCGCGTACGCGACCGGGGATCAGTTCGCCGTAGCGGCTGTGTGCGCCTTCGATGGTGAGCTTGCGCAGCCAGTCCATGGAAGTTGTGCCGTCGGGCAGCGACTCGGATGGATAGCGGTAGCGCAGCGCGGCGAGATCGAAGGTGCAGCGTGCGGCAATCTCTGTGGTACGGGCGACGGACGCCAGGTCATCTTCGAAGAGCTTCGCAAACGTCACGGTCGGCCGTAGTCCGTGCTCGGCGTTGGGTTTGGTGTGCGTGCCGGCGTTGTGCAGCGTCGTGTGGTTGCGGATGCAGGTGAGCACGTCCTGCAGCGGCCGGCGGCTGGTGTTGTGGTAGAGGACTTCGGTCGCGGCGACGGTGGGGATGTTTAGGTGCGCAGCGGTGTTGCGCAGTGCGGCTTCGCGTTCGTGGTCACTGACATGGCGGTGGCGGGTGACCATGGCGTAGAGGCGGTCTTCGAACGCATCGCGCAGGGTCTCCGGATGGGGCAACGCGCCGTCCCACAGCGCGATCAAGCCGGCGGAGAACTCGTGCAGTTCGCTGCGCTTGGCGCGGGACGTTCCCTTCTCACAGCGTCGCCGGCCGCGGGTGAGCAAGCGACAGAGGTTGCCGTAACCGGCGCGGTCTTGGGCCAGCAGGACGATGGAGTGGGGGGTGTTGTCGTGCGGGTTCGTGCTGTTGGTGCTCGATGGTGTCTGCTCGAACTCTGGATTCGCGGCGTCGTCGTGGACGATCGTGACCTGGGCGCCGTGGATCATCCGCACACCGAGTTCCTGCGCCTTCTGATGCGCACGCACGATGCCGTAGACGCCGTCTCGGTCGGTGAGCGCCAGCGTGTCCAAGCCGATGGCGTGAGCCTGC
>CBESZZ010000462.1:0-3941 GCA_965534055.1 uncultured bacterium
CGACGTGAACCTGGGCAAACTTGTCGAGTTCGATCACGTGATGGAGGAGGTCGAACACGGCCGCATTTCCATCGAAGAAGGCATCACAGAACTAGACCGAGTCGCGGCGGCCGGCTCCCGGTATCCGGCCGTGCTCAAGGCGCTGGCCGTGGGCGTAGTCGCCGCAGGAGCTGCGCGGTTGTTTGGTGGTGGGCTTCCAGAGATGGCGGTCTCGTTCGCACTGGGATGGGTTGTCTTTGCGCTCAGCATCGTGCTGCCAAGGCGCCCTTCGGGGGTTGAGCTCTTCGAGCCTCTGGCGGCGTTCGTGGCCGCCGCATCCGCACTGCTTTTGGCGCGGGTCATCCCGCTTGATCACCGCATCGTGACGCTGAGCAGTTTGATCATTCTGTTGCCGGGCTTGAGTCTCACCACAGCGCTGACCGAACTGGCGACGAAGCACCTGGTGTCCGGTGTCGCTCGCCTTGCAGGTGCAGCCGCGGTGTTCCTGACGATTTTGCTGGGTGTCGCGTTGGCGTGGCGCCTGGACGTGGTGTTGCCGCCAGCCCTTGCCCACTCCCCGATGCCACCAGAGTGGTGGAGTGAAGTACTCGTCATCGCCACCGCGCCGTTCGCTTTCGCGGTGGTGTTCGACGCCCGGCCACGCGAGTTCCTCACGATCCTGTTCGTGTGCGCTTCAGGCTACTTCGCTGCGCGAAGCAGCGTGACGATGATGGGTGCAGACCTCGCAGCGTTCCTCGGTGCGCTTGTGGTTGGCGTGCTGAGCAACGCCTACGCACGCCAGTTCAACCATCCAGCACTTGTGCCGCAGATCCCCGGCATCTTGCTGCTCGTGCCCGGGAGCTTGGGTTACCGCAGCCTGGTCGCGTTCCTGGATCGCGAATCTCTCGCGGGCATGGAAGGCGCGTTCCAGGCCGGGCTTGTTGCCGTAGCCCTGGTGGGAGGGCTGCTGACGGCGAGCGCGTTGCTGCCGCCTCGTCGCTCGCTCTAGCGAGCTCTCCATACGTGTCTTCGGCGCGCTGCCTAGCGGCGGCGGTAGCCGAGCTTCTTCAGCACGTAGAGCAGTTCACTGCACGACGGGAAGGCCACGTGATGAACGGCCTTGTACTCATCGATCGCGCGGATGAACTCCAGCTCGTCCGCACCGATTTCAATTTTGGGCCGTGGCTGTCGCTTGCCCAGCGCCGCCCTGTGCACAGCAGATGTCGCGGTCGGCGTCGCCGTCTCAAGCTTCCCGTCTGGAGTCTTGGCCAAGGTCTTGGCAGCTCCCTTCGTGGCAGTCCTTGACGCGGGCTTCTTCTTGGTGGCCTCGCCTTTTGCCACTTGTCGCAATTGGGAAGCCTTCTTTGTCACCGACTTCTTTGCTGCCTGCTTCTTCGCTGAAGTCTTCTTCGCCGTACTCTTCTTTGCAGCGGGCGCTTTCTTCTTCGAACTCGGTTTGCGCACAGCAGCCTTCTTCGACTTAGACGCCGCACTGCTCTTCGCACGGCTCGAACGCTTCGTCTTGGCATCAGGCATGCCGTGTCATCGGCAGGAGCGACGCTCAGTCTTGATGAGCCAGAACCCGCTTCCGCTTGAACAGCCCGGATCGAAACCCATCCACCAGCTCTGCGCGTGATCACTGTCTACAATCGCAACAGCCGCGCGTGCTGAAGAGCCCTACCGCCCGCACCGTCCGGTCTTCTGGAACAACTCGCCGGTTTGATCCGGCACAACGACTGCAGATTGATCGGCCAAGGCTAGCCTCTCTGCGCGACCTCCATGCTCGCGGAATCATTGCGCGTTGAGAGTCGAATCACTCGCTCGGCACATCCAACCTGAGCAATCCAAGCTGACATCGTGAGAGCGAACCTACAGACCCTCGCGATCGGGGTCAGCCTCCTATCGTGTGCGGCACTCGGAGCGTTCTTGATGTGGGATCGCTCTGCTGCGGTATCCACGGGCGGGCCACAGCCCCGGGGGCTCGCCGATCCAGCAGCGGATGCCGCGAGAACCAGGCGCTGCTCAAGGCTTCGCGAGGATTGAACGAACCCTCGAAATCGGGGCAGAAGAAACCCAAGCCCCTGACGGGCTAGGCGAAGACGGTTCGAGTCTTGACCCAGAGTGGGCGAGCTTCTCCCGAGTGTCCTGGCCATTCGCGAAGACTGTCTCCACCTCGCCGGCAAGCATCGACGCGCGGGAGCTCGACCGACATCCAGAGTTGAACGTGGGCGATGTCTACATTCTGAAGCAGTCTAGAGTTCTCCTTGCCACGCTCGTGGAGCTCGAAGGTGGAAAGACGGCACGATGACTCACTACAACGGTGGTTGGTATTTTGTCCCTTCCGCATTGCTAAGAGCACCCGCTAGGTGCCGCGTGCGCACCACCTCCGCCGGACACGATCTTGGTCGGAAGGTCGTCTACTGGTTCGTCAACTCGGGTCTATGTTCGAAGGCTCACGGCGACGAGGTTGTTGCTCAACTCTTCGCACGAGCCAGATAGCCGCGGAAACCCGGTTGGAGGAGTTCGTCGTCGACTCCTTCTCGATCGACGACGAAAACAGCGGCTAGACAGGTCAGGCAGCGCACCGTTCATGGCGCCCTGGCGCCTACGAGTCAGCGCGCCTGCTGTTCATGTACCAGTTCGTTTCCCAACTCTGACCTTCGTCGGTCGAGAAGGCCTGGCTCCACGTCGGGGCTGCGGGGTCGGACTTGTTCCACTCGAACACCACGATGATTTCTTGGCCCTCGTGAGAGTCTCGGGTGAAGAAGCGCCCGACATCGCCGTAGAAGGAGCCCACGGTGGGGGGCTGCAGCACGCCGGTGGACGAGTCAGCCCAATACATGCTCCACAACCCCGTGGTTGGATCGAACAAGCGGAGGGTCATGCCTTCGAAGGGCTCGCCATTGAACGTGGTCAGGAAATTGTCTCGATTGCCGAGCCCGCCGAGGATCTTGCGCATCTCTTGGTCTGCTTCGAACTCACTCCACTCGGTGCACTGCTTCAGCCTTTCCTTGAGCTTGCGATTGCGGATCTTCCACTTACCCACGTAGAAGTCGAAATCGCGCTGCGACGAAGTCACGGAGGGGATGATGACCAGTCCGCGGTCACCGTCAATCGTCAGTTCTTCCATAGTTTTCCCGGGCGTTAGAGCGATCCCCAACGACACTTCGAGGGACGAATGAGCGTCGGGGTTGCCTCATGCGCGTTGGCGCACTTGATCTTCCTCGGGTGAACTTAGCAGCCGAAGCGCTCGCGCACCGCAGCATCTTTCTTCAAGCTCTTCTGGCGGTCTGCGGATCGCAGGGCGTCCAAGCGATCCGAGAGCGCTGCGTCAGAGAGTGCGAGGATGCGCACGGCCAACAGTGCTGCGTTCTTTGCCGCGGCTTTGCCAATGCCGGTGGCCGCCACCGGGATGCCCGGGGGCATCATGACGGTTGCGAGCAACGCATCTTCGCCACGGAGCGGCCCCGAGTCGATGGGCACTCCCAGCACGGGAAGGTTGCTGTGCGAAGCCAGCGCGCCGGCGAGGTGAGCCGCCATGCCTGCGACGCCGATTAGCACCTTCACGCCGTTTTTCTTGGCGTTGCGAGCGAAGTCCACCGCTTCATCTGGCGTGCGGTGTGCGGAGAGCACGCGCACGTGGTACTTCACTTCGAGTTCATCAAGCGTCTTCAGGGCACCCTCGATGGCGGGCAGATCCGAATCGGAGCCCATGAGAAACGCGACGGGACGGGTGTCGGTCATGCGGGGGACGCCAAGAGGCGTTGTTCGATGTCCAGGTAGGTTTGTGCGGTGCCGTTCACGACAGCCGCTGGAAGGGTGGGTGGTGGTGGGTGCTTGTCCCAGCCGGTTTCGCCCAAGAAGTCGCGCAGAACCTGCTTGTCGAATGAAGTGGGCTTCGCGCCGGGGCTGACTTCGTGGGCCGGCCAGAAGCGGCTGCTGTCTGGGGTGAGGCACTCGTC
>CBESZZ010000463.1:0-3925 GCA_965534055.1 uncultured bacterium
CTAACGCGCGGATCATGGAGGATGGAATGCCGCGGCCACTGATGGGGAAGTTGTCGCGAGCGCGGGCCGTCTGGGCGCCGTAGAGCGCGTCCTTCGGCACCTGCACCTCGCCCATGGTGTCACGTTCGATACGAGTGGAGCTTTCGGTCATGCCGGGATTCAACCGCACCCGGACGCGCGCAGCTACCAGCGCTTTGGTAAGGTCCGCGCCCACACCGACCGCGGGGATGGCGGAATCGGCAGACGCAGCAGACTTAAAATCTGCCGGCCCAGCTGGGCCATGGGGGTTCGAGTCCCCCTCCCCGCATTCACCGGTCGCCTCCGGCGCCCGGTGAATTCGGGGAGGGGGATCGGGATTACCGCAGATGCGGGTTGCCGCGGGTCAGGATCGTCGGCGGCTGGGAGGGTGGATTCTTCTTGGCGCTCGGCGCGCAGCCGTCTTCGACTGGTTGGGAACGCGGATTGGGCCGGCTGGGCTAAGCCGCGGCGGGGTGGACCACCACGGGGTGGGCCCGGCGAGGCGAATTTTCGGGGTTAGAGCTCGACGACTAGGGCGGGGCTTAGGTCGATGCCGAAGGGGCCGAGTCCGAAGCCGTTGGCGATGGTGGCTCCGAAGACGAATTTGGCGCCGATTAGGACGGGCAGTTCTGGGACTGGGATGGGCAGGTTCACGGAGCCGGACGGCGACGCCGTGAAGGGGATTTGGCTGAATATTTGGTCCACGTGGAAGGAGCAGGTTCCGCCAAACACCGGGCGGGTCGTGGTTTCTGATCCGATGAACAGGATCCCCGGCTGGTTGATGGACTGGGTCCAGAAGTCCACGCGGAAGTCGCGGTTGCCGAGGGCTGGTGGGGACTCGGCAGAGAGCCGTGGTCCCGCGGCGGCCGGGGTGCACTGGTTGCCAAACTGGCTCACCCCCGCAGTCGGCTGCACGTTGGTTCCCCCGAGAATCGGAGACGTGTCGCGAAACCAATCCATCGACTGGTTGCCCTGACCATCCCAGGCCATGGACTCACCGCTCACTGGGGCAGGGACGAAAGTGTTGGCGAAGAACCACACGCGCGCTGCCTCGGCCACTGTGGAGTAGAGCTGGAATGGTGCCCCCCATTGGACGAAGTCGGCGACGTTGTTGGGATCCTGCAAGAACTGTGAGGTTGCGGGTCCTGGGGAAGCGACGTACACCGCAACGCTGCCGGCGTTGGGAGCCGGATTTGCGAGGGTCGGAACAAAGAGGTCGCTCGGCGAGTTGGCGCCCGACACCCCCACGTGCACGCGCACAAAGGCACCGGGTCCGAGAAGAACCGAAGGCAGCTGTTCAGCCGAGTTGCCCACAACGAGCTGTGCAGTGGCCGAGTCCACGGGAGCAACGCCGACATTGGTGAGTTCGACGATGGGAGCTCCTGCTACGGGTGCGAGCACGAGCTCATTGATCTCGAGAGGTGGGGACTGATCGCTGGGGGCAAGAAGCGCAATCACAACGGCGCTGGTTGAAAGCATGGCTGGGAAACTCCGATCCAAGTGGTTCGGGGGCAGAGATTCAGGCTAGCTCGCACGGCGTCGCCGTTGTTGGCGGAGTCCCGTACAATTCGATCGATCATTGCGGGAACTCTGCGGCGGCAGGGCGCAGCGAAAGATCACTGCGAGCGCATCGCGCCGGCACAAGTCACTTCTGTGTCGAGGCCTAAACACAAACCAAGGTTCTTCGAACACGGCAAGCGTCACGGCCACGAACTGGGAGGACTGAGAGATTTCCAGCCAGTGAACGACGACCGCCGTGTCGTGGCGCCGGACGAGCTCACGAAGTTGGTGCCCGCGGAGCACTCGCGCCGCGCGTCAGCTGCTACTGGGCCCAAGTTGGCATCGAAAGCACAAGGGCATCTGATGCATCGACGTGTCGATTCGCCTCCCCTCTACGCCGATTCAGCTTTCTCGGGTTGGTAGCTCGATCAGTAGGCAGGGGCCGCCGTAGATGGCGTTGAGGCCTGCGTCTTCAGCTAGTTCGATGGCGGCTCTCGATTCGGCGCCGGGTTGCATCCAGACGTTTTGGATATCTTGGGCGATGGCTTCTGCGATCAGTTGCTCGGTGACCAACGGGTTGGTGATGATCGAGAGACCGTGGGGCTTGGGGGCCAGGTCGGCGAGTCGGGCCACGCAGACGGCCCCCTCGATCTTCATGTCCGGGTCGGCCTTGGCGCGTGGGGTCACGGCTTGGACGTTGAGGCCGTGGGCTTGGTAGCAGCGCAGCACCTTGTTGCCGAACTTCTTGCGATCGGCTGAGGCACCGGCCACCGCGAAGTGCGTGCCAGTGAGGAACGCTTCGATTCTTGAGTCGGCTGCCATGGGTGCTGCGCGTGTGGCTTTTGCCCTACTGGTGCCAGTCGCTTTTCCGACCCAAGGTCTTGGGGATCTCTTTGGCGTTGGCGACTTCGCAGCCAACCCAATAGGCCAGCTGCGCGATGCGCTCCATCTTCGGACCGTCAAGCTTGTCGGGAGTGTCCGAGACCTGGTGGTAGTCCTCGTGCTCGCCGCTGCAGAAGAACACGACGGGGATCCCGTTCTTGGCGAAGTTGTAGTGGTCGCTTCGGGTGTAGTACTTGTCGCCGTCGGTGAACGTGAGGTCGAAGTGCTGCGCCAATTCCGCGGCCTTCTGCACCATGTCGGAGAACATCTCGTGGCGGAAACTAGGCGTGACGGTGATCTCATCTTCGTCCGCTTCTGGGCCACTGCGGCCGATCATGTCGGTGTTCACATCGGCGATGATCTTGTCGAGGGGCCACGTGGAGTTCATCGAGTAGTACTCCGAACCCCAAAGGCCCAGCTCTTCGCCCGAGACGGACAGGAAGATGATCGAGCGCTTCGGCTTCACCTTCGCGGTGGCAAACGCGTGCGCGATTTCGAGCAGGCCTGCCGAGCCCGATGCGTTGTCATCGGCACCGTTGAAGATCTCACCGTCGTAGCGACGGCCGACGTGATCCATGTGCGCGGAGTAGACAATCGCTTGCTTGCTCAGCTCGGGATCCGAGCCGCGCAGAACAGCAACGACGTTGGACGCATCGATGGCCTGATCTCGCTCGATCGTGACGCTGACGCCCGCCTTGATGGATGGGCGCACCGGCTCGACTCCTTCCTCATCATCGAAACGATCGGAAGCATCCTCCAGATCAACTTTCAGGGCAGCAAGCAGCGCTTTGCTTGGCTTGGGAGAAAGCACGATGACCGGAATGCCTGTGCTGATCGCCATCGAACCACCGTCGTCCGCCTTGAACGCGGCAGTCATGACGTCTTTGCCCGGCGACAGTGCCAAGTAGTTGAGCACGTCGCCGAAGCCGAGACCGTCTTCGGGTAGCAGCATGACCACAGCTTTCGCGCCTTTGCGTTGCATGGCTGCCGCGTTGCGGCTGATGAAGCCGATCGACTGGAACGCCATCCCGAACTTCTGCTCGATGGTCAGCGCGCGGTCAGCGTTGCCACGCGGCTTGGGCAACATCACGACAGGGATGTTGGAGTCGAAGTCGAACCCGTCCGGCACGTCCTTGTTGTCGCCCCGCGTGCGGCCACGGCCGACGAACGCCAGCTCACCTTCGAACGCGACGTCTTTGGCGCGCGGGCCACTGATCACGGCGAAGCCGTCCGACAAGCGTTCGCCGCCCCATTCCAGGAACGTCGTATCCATGACGAGACGCGTGCGCTTCAACGGGTAGTTCTGCACGTAGCCAGACTTGCCGTTTTCGCCTTCGTCACCGAGAGGCTCGAGCCCCCACGACTCAAACTTGTCGGCGATGTACTTCGCGGCGGCCTTGCTGTTGAGCGGGCCCTTCTCGAACTTGCGCGCGCGCTTGTTCTGCTTCTTGGCGGCCTTGTCCTTCGCCGTGAAGTAACCGCGACCGAAGTAGACGAGCACAGGCGTCTCCGCCTTGCGCGCGTC
>CBESZZ010000464.1:0-3923 GCA_965534055.1 uncultured bacterium
CCTGCGCTTCTTCGCCGATCGCGAAGCGGTCGGTGCCTGATCCGTACTTTCGGTCAGACCCCGGTTCTGCGTCTTCCGGCGGGCGAGGCCTCACTTCAAGGTTCCAGAGTTCGACGCTGCCGCCAAGCAATGACAGGTGCATCGTCTCGTACTTCAGCGCGAGCCCTCGGTCCGCCACCATCGAATCAAGGATGGAAGGCAGGATGAACGGCAGCGCGATGCGGGCGAGAACGAGAAGCGCAACGACGACGATGGCCACGCGCACGCTCCATCGCCAAACGGTGCGGAAGAACCCGCGGCGAGGTGCGGGTTCGTTGGTTGCCTGTTCCCCAGGATCGGGTGTGTCTGCGGGGCTCATCGTGGGGTGTCCTTCGCTTCACTGTTGGCTTGTCCGATTCGGGAAGCCTCGGCTGCGAGTTCGGCTTCTTCCGCGGCTTCTTCTGCGGCGCGGGTTGCGGCTTTCAGCGCGACCCTGCGTTCGTCGCGTTCTCCAAGCGGGTCGAACCCGGCCGGAGCCTCGTTCCTTGCGGCCAACCAATCAAAGGCCCGCACGCGGGTCGATGGATCGCTGTCTGCCAAGAAGTTGCGGTTCTCCGCCAGCAGTCGATCGTCGAGGTCTTCGAGCGAATGGGACTGGGCGATCACTTCGAGGACGCCATCGGGGTATCTAGCCAGGGCTCCGACCCGCGAAATGAACACTGCATCCAGGCTTGGTCGCAGCGGTTCGTTGTCCGCGCGTTCCGCTAGGAACCGCAGTGCGTTGGTTTCGATTTGGACACCGAGCGCGGCGCTCCGAGCCTCGTCGGGGCTCAGGGGGAGGGTGCCTCCGCTGGCAAGATGGTTCGCAACGAACTCGGTCAAAGTCTTCCGGTCTGCCGAGAGAGCGAGGTCGCTCGCCAGCTGTGCGCGCTGCCTGGATGCCAGGAACACGAGTGCTGCGCGGTTGTCTTCGACGAGGCGGAGCGACTCGACCGCCGTGGCCCAGGTGAGCCGGGCGGAGTTCTCGAGATGGGGACCGCCAATTGCCTGCTCTGCGTCGGCGGCCAGCAGACCCTGCATACGGGTCTCGCCTGCTTCGCGTTGCGCTGTCTGTGCCTCGGTCTGCGGTTGATCCGCTCCCCACGACTCGAGCTGCACGACGTAGGTTTGCGAGGAACCCCTGAACGGTGAAGGGAGAACCAAGACCAACGGTGATCCGTCCACCGGCAAGCGGTCTTCGAGAAGGATGCATTCACCGCGGATTGCCAGCGGGTCCGGCGACATTGCGGGAGCGGAGACGGAGACGGCAACGACCAAACCCGTTTCGTCGGAGACCGGTGCGCGCGGTCGATGGACCTGCACCGCCAACCGCGTGCGCCTCGGGGCGTTGGGTGTGTTCGGCGTTGTCTCGTCGGTGTTCGGCTTGGGGGCGGCGACGTTGCCGATGAGCGACCCCATGGCCGAACTGCCAGGCGGGACGAGTTGCAGCGACGTCGTGCAACCTTCGGGCACGAGTGCGTGAACCGTTTCCACCAACACTGCGCGTCGGCTCGTCTTCCCTTTCGGGCCATGCTTCCCCAACGGGTCCAACGTTTGCACGAAGGTGGCTGCGGGTTCGCCAAGTCCGACGCGAGCGTCTCGAGTCACACCGGAAATGGGCTCGATCGGAGTGCTGCCACGGAGGTCCGCGACGAGGCGGGTTTTCGCGGGGAGCGACTCGAGGACTGGGCCTGCATGAGTTTCGAGAATGAACAGGCTGGCTTGGACGAGCGGCGCATGACTCCAGTCGAGAGCTTCAAGCGCGGTGGCCTTCGCGCCTCGCTCGTCGGCGGTGCCGGTGAGAGGGCTGCCGTAGAACCCTTGAAGCTGGACGGTCGTCGCCTCGGGAGCGAATGGCGTCGGTGGGGGCGTGCTGCCGCAGGCTGTCGCGAGTGCGATGCCGCATGCGATCAGGCCGAGCCGCGTTGGTTGTGGGGAAGCTGCTGGAGGCATCCGTGCAGTATTGCACGTCTCGATGCGGAGCCAAGGTCCGCATTCCGGTCGACGGCGCTGGGCCCCAAATCAAGCGATTCGCCGAGCAGGGTCGCGTGCGCGACTTATTGAACTTCGGCTTCGAACACGATCAGGCCGAGTTGCCGGATGTCACCGCCGCCGTTGTGGTCCGCCGGGCGATACCACGCGGTTTCGATGCGGAACTCGAGGATTTCGCCACGCGGTAGCGACTCGGGGATCGGGAACGACAGGTCGCGGACTTCGCCGCCAACTTCCTCGGCGCCGATCTTGTGGCCTTCGCAGAAGAACGCGGCCGCGTGCGGTTCAGTGGGCGACGCCGTCTTGATGATTAGGGTTTTTGAGCCTGGTTTAGGCTGCAGATAGAACCAGGCCACGTCGCGGCACCACCGGTAGGGCTGCACGGATCCTGGCGGGGACTCGATGACGTGCCAGCCCGTGCCAATCGTGCCGGCATCGGTGTCGCCCATGACGAGCTTCTGACGCGCCGTTGCGGAGTGGCGGTCGTGGAATTGGTCGACGTCACCTTGATGGCCGCCTTCGTTGACACCCGGCACCATGAAGCGGCGCACCACGCTCGGGTCGACCTTGCGCATCTTCTGGGTGCGAAGCCTGCGGCGCAGCAGTGAAGCGAAGCGCAGGCGATTCCACCGCCAGGCCTTTTTCACGATTGCCCGCACACTGCGCAGTTGCTCAACGTTGTTGCCTTCGCGGATGGCCTTGTTCATCCACTGCATGCGCCCGCGCTCGTGCTTCTTGATGCGCGGCCAGACCTCTTTGAGGTGCTTGCGGTCGGCGTTCTTGATGAACATCTGCAGGCGGTTGCGCTCACTCATATAGCGACGCCGCAGCTCGCGACCGGGGGTGGCGCCACCGTCGCCGTGGAAGTCGTGCTGCACCACGGAGAGCGGCGCATACCAGTTGCGGTAGCCCCCGCTCAGGAAGCGCCATGCGAGGTCCGTGTCCTCGAAATACATGAAGAACGCTTCGTCGAACCCGCCCAGTTCGCGCAACGCTTTACCCGACAGCATCAACGCCCCACCGCAGCCACCGAACACCTCTTCGGGCATCGGACTGGGGTTCGCGTCGCGTTCGCCGACCTGACGATCCCACGCCCAGCCGCCTTCGTTGATCTCGATGCCCGTTGAGTTGAGCAGCGTGGGGCAGCGCCAGAACAGCATTTTCGCACCGATGGCGCCAGCGCTGGGGTCGGCTTCGGCGACGCGCACGAGTTCGGTGATGAAGTCGCGGTGGCCGAACGCGTCTTGGTTGAGAAGCACGAACCAGTCGGCGTCGCCATCGCGGAACGCCATGTTGTTGGCGCCGGAGAAGCCCAAGTTGCTGCCCGAGTCCACGACTCGAATGGTCGGGAACGACTCGCGGATGTACGCCGCAGTGCCGTCGTGCGAATCGTTGTCGATCACCGTGACCGTGAGGTTCGCGTAGTCCTGATCGACCAGTGTTTGCAGGCACGGTCCGATGATGTCGCGGCTGTTGTAGCCGATGACGATGGCTTCGACCTTGGGGCGCTGCCGGTCCACCGGGGGCAGGATGCGTTGCAGGCTCGCCTTGTCGGTGGTCTTCGCGGCGTCTTGGATCAACTGCGACAGGTTCTTGGCGTCCGACTTCGTGACGACGCTTGCCGCGCTCTTTTCCTGCAGCCAGCTTGCGAGTGCGGTGCCGTCCGTGCCCGCTTCATCGCTCGGAGCGCCGGTGAGTTCTTCGAAGAACAGCTTCTTGCTGCCGCCAATCTCCGGGTAGAGCATCGCGTGCAGCGTGGGCAGTCGGTCGCTGGCCAACACCAGCACGCCCGGGCAGCGCAGGATCCAAGGCAACATCCAAAAGCAGCGCTCGTCATCCGCGAGCAGATAGACGGGTAGTTCGACGTCGCCCGCCTGCAACATGGGGGGCAGGTCGCACCCAGGCGCGACTTT
>CBESZZ010000465.1:0-3916 GCA_965534055.1 uncultured bacterium
CCACGCAACAGAAGCCAGGGGACGAATCATGAATCCGTTCCAAGCGCCCATCACCGGGCTGCCGGGAACACGCCCCTGGTTCTGGTACACCGCCATTTGGAAGATCCCGTCAATGGACACGACAAGATCAAGGAAGTTGTCGTTGTTCAGATCGGCAAGCTCCATGGATGTCGCGCCGCCAAGAGCCCCGACGAAGCTGAAGGTGTCTTGCCCGCCGACGACGTTCTCGTGCACGTAGATGCTGCCACTACAACTGAGCAGTAAGGTGTCCAAGTCGCCGTCTCCGTCAACGTCCCCGCGTTCTACGTCGAGGTAGTCGTCTGTGAGGACTTCGGCTCCAGGAATCACTTTCGTGTAGGTCCCGGCCAAGTTGGGACTGCCAATCCCGGTGGACGTTTCCCGCGTCACCGAGTTGCTGGCGGCGATGCCTGCAGAGCTCAACGGATCAGTCACTGCTGCTTGCCATCGCACGGTCACACCAGGCATCAGCGGCCACGCAGCACCGTAGGTGAACGACGCATTGCCCTGCGCATCCAACACGCCATTGACGGAAACCGTGAGCGGATTGACCAGGTTGATGCCCCAAGGGTTCGACTGAACTCCGAGGTTGTAGCTGTAGGCGATATCCGACGAATGCCCGAACTCGGCGAACATCACGAACGCCGCGTTGGGCGGACCTGAAATTGCGATCTGGTCTGCGGGCGGGATCTGGTTGAACCCGGTGCGCTTGACCTGGAGCCCCGCCTTGCGGGCAGCATCGGTGCTGGCCTGGAACTGAGCGAATGCGGGAGCGGCGGTACAGACCGCCGCAACCGCCAAAAGAAGCTGCGTCTTCATGAGTATCTCCGGTTTGAAGTGAACGCGTGTGGGGGTCACGCACCCGGTCTGCCGAAGGCGTGCAGTCCAAAGTCTCATGGCCGGATGGATTCCCGAATTGTGGATGGGAATGGCGGCGGTCATCGAACGCCGGCACTCGGATTCCGACCATCAAATCAGGCCTCGCCAGCACCCTGAGGATCGATCGGGTCCACGCGCGAAACGACATCCGTTCAGCCACCGGCTACCCAGTGGTCACGCGATGGCGTTGTCCTCCGCAAGACGCGCCTCGCCCAGACCTCGCTTTCACCACCGCGCAATGAGCGCGGCAGATCGATCGACCGCGTGGCATCGCGACTTGTCGTCACGATCCTGAGCCAAGGTTCTTGCTCAAACCGGCTGCCCGAAACGCAACGAACCCCGCACTGCGAATTCGCACTGCGGGGTTCGTCGACCGCGGCGCTTTACGCCAGCGGGAGTGGGCGGAAGATTAGCCCTTCTTGTAGCGACGCTGGAAGCGCTCGATGCGACCTTCAGCATCCACCAGGCGTTGCTCGCCCGTGTAAAACGGGTGCGAGTAAGCCGTGATTTCCATCACGTGCACGAAGTGCTCAACGCCATCGATGTCTTTCGATTCGTTGCTCTTCTTCGTCGAACGGCAAACGATCTCGTCTCCGGTCGCCGCATCGCGGAAGACCACAGGAAACAACTCGGGGTGGGTGTCCTTTTTCACAGCAAGTCTCAGAAACGGGTCTTCTTGTTCTTGAGCATCTTCGCGCGGCCCTGACGGACCTTGTAGCGTGGGTTGCTCTTGCAGATCACATAGATGCGACCCTTGCGACGCACCACCTGGCAGTCCTGGTGGCGATGCTTGAGGGTGCCGATGGAGTCGACGACTTTCATGACAGACAATCCCAGAAAGGGCGATCTCGAAGTGAACCCCGCCGAACAGCGAACCGCGACGTTGCCGCGACCATGGTCAAACCCATGGTTCGGGGGAGTGGAGCCGCGAGACGTTAGCGAGACCAAGAACCACACTCAAGCCTCGAAATCTGGAGGACCAGGCCAAAACCTGCGCCCCCCCGCCGACCACGGTCCAGGATTCGCGGCCTCCCGTGGCGTCCAAACCACCCAAATGCCAAAAGACCCCCTCGCAATCGCCGTCTCCGGGCCCCGCCGCTGGTCCGCAGCGCCCACGATTTTGATCCTCAGCGCACTGGCCGCGGGCTGCGGCACCCCGCCAGGGACCAGCTCAGCCCCGGCTTCGGGCTCCAAAACTGCCTCTCAGTCCGAGGCACAAGACCCGACGATTGGCTCCACGTCCCGGTCCACCAGCCCGTCTAGCGAAGACATCGACGCACTTTTCAACCCATCCGTGACCGAACGGGCCACCGCGACCCCGGAGAATTGGTTCCACGACGGGCGAACCCCAGGCCTGGACGCCCAGCTTCTGAAGCTTCTCGAGTCGGTCCGCGAGGCCCACCCCGTTCCGGGTCTGACCCTTGCGGTGCTGGACGGTTCGACTCTGCGAGCCCTAGCCGCGACGGGCATCCGGAAAAAGGGCCATGCAGCGCCGGTGACCGACCAGGATCGCTGGCACTTAGGCTCAGACACCAAAGCGATGACCGCGACGTTGGCGGCTGGGCTGGTGGCCGAAGGTGCGCTGGCCTGGAAGACCACGCTGGTAGAAGCGTTCCCCCACTACGCGGAGACGATGCACGAATCGCTGCGGTCGGTCACGCTTCACGACCTGCTCTGCCATCGCGGCGGCTTTGACGCGATCCCGATGAGCGACGGGATTTGGGCAGAGCTCTTCGATTTTGAGGGCACAGACCGTGAAGCGCGCGAGGCCATGCTCGAGGTCGTTCTGCAGGAACCGCCCAAGGTTCAACCCGGCACGTACTTCTACTCAAACACCGGCTACATGGTCGCTGGCGCGATGCTCGAAGCACGGACCGATCGCTCGTGGCAACAACTCCTTCGGGAACGCCTGTTCGCACCGTTGGGAATGACCCGGGTTGGGTTCGGACCACCCGGCGCGCACGACGACGCGCTCACCGACTCCGCGTTGCCGACCGCACCGTGGGGCCACGCCGCGCCGTTTGGCAAGCTCAATGGGGTGGATCCGACCAGTATTCGGGCGGACAACCCGTCGAGCTTGGGCCCGGCCGGCACCGTGCACGCGAGCATGACAGACTGGTGCCGCTTCCTGCGTGCGCACCTCGCGGGTGCCCGCCGGGAAACCCAACCGCTCCAGTTGGGCGCGCGCGGATTCAAGTTCCTGCACGCACCGTGGGCCGGCCCGCCAAACGACGACTCCTACGCGTCCGGGTTTGGCGTGGTTCGCGACGAAAAACTGGGTCGGGGCCCGATCCTTCAACACGCCGGCAGCAACACGATGTGGTTCGCCGTGTTCGTCATCGTACCTCAAGAGAACTTCGCCATTGCAGTGGCCACCAACATCGCCACAGCAGACGCTCAAGCCGCGTGCCAACTCGCAACCGAAAAAGCCGCGGACTGGTTGCGGACCTTGCGAAGCACGCGATGAGTGCCGGTGAAGAGGTGCCGACCGCGCCGGCGCCGACACCCGCACCAGCACCAGCACCAGCACCAGCACCGACGGGCCGCTGGCGCAGCGAAGATCTACGGACCGCGTTGACGGCGATCTTGGGATGCTCGGTGCATATCATCGTGGGCAGATCGCGCACCCGACCCGTGCGGGCAGAGAAGAGCTTCGACGCGCGCGGCGCGCTGACGAAGGTTCGCCTGCACATCGAGTCATCGCTGCTCTCACGCTGCAGCGGGGATCACGCGGAAGAACTCGGCGCATGGTTGCACAAGGGCAGCCGCGGAGCACCAGCGGAGTCCGCCAGACTCGATGCTTGGATCGAAGGCGGCATGAATCCAGCTGGAGCAAGAACGCGTGAAGCGCGCGGCTCGGCCGCCGGTTCAGAGCACCACCTCGAGGAGCTGGCCGAGCCGCTGTTCATGGACACGCTGGCCGACGCGTTCGCTCCGCAAGAAGGCGACGCGATTGCGCGCCCGGTACTTCGCTGGAACCCCCGCCGCCGCACCGCAAGCCGCGTCGGATTGCAACTTG
>CBESZZ010000466.1:0-3913 GCA_965534055.1 uncultured bacterium
CGACAACGTGCGGTAGTTCTCCGGCGAGCCCAAGCCATAGATGCAAGAGATCGACGCGACGATGATTGCATCCCGTCGCTCCATCAATGACCGCGTCGCCGAGTTGCGCATGCGGTCGATGGCGTCGTTGATCTGCGAATCTTTTTCGATGAACGTGTCCGTGGTTGGCACGTACGCTTCGGGTTGGAAGTAGTCGTAGTAGCTGACGAAGTATTCCACCGCGTTGTCCGGGAAGAACGCTTTGAACTCGCCGTAGAGCTGAGCCGCGAGCGTCTTGTTCGGCGCCAGGATCAACGTGGGTCGCTGCACCTTCTCGATGATCTTCCCCATCGTGAAGGTCTTCCCCGACCCGGTGACGCCCACCATGGTCATCTGCGACGCTCCATCGCCGATCCACTCGGACAGCTTCTGAATCGCCTGAGGCTGGTCGCCGGCGGGCACCATGCCGGTGTCCATGCGAAAGGGGCATACTTGGGTCGTCTCCATGGCAACGGCGGATGGTGGCCCGAGAGGCGCCTGGCGGCAAGGAGCCTGTTGCGCCGGATGCTGCGTGGCCCGCGGGGCCGGTCCGACACTTCTGGTGCACCGATTGCGCGCGGTTTCGTTAGTCTGACGCGGCACTCTGGTCCTCGGTCAGTGTGCGTATCTGACGACTCGGACCTCGAACCCCGGAGATCCCGAGCACCCTCCGAGCTGACACCCGCAGGAGACCTTCGTGTCACGACCCAGCAGAAGCAAAGCCCGCCGCAACGTCGCCCAATTCATAGAAAAGCAGAAGGCCGGGGGCGAAGCGCCCGCGGATGCTCAGGACGACGCGTCTCGGCAGGAGAGGGCCGAGCCCGTGCGACCTTCCGGCGCCGCCAAGAAGCGCCCCGTAGGCTCGCCGCGCGCGACAGCCAAAGTAGCGCCTCGCTCAGGGATCCGAAGAAAGGAGCCCCGCGTCTCGGCAGACGGCAAAGTCGACATTTACTGCCCCGGCTGCTCGTCGCACTACCGCGTGGGCGAAGAGGGGCTGGAATCGAAGTTGGCATGCAAGAAGTGCGGTCGCTCGTTCTTCGCCAAGAACGCAGCGGGCCGTCCGCCAAAGAAGGAAGACACCGCGAAGTACTTCCTCATCGGCGGGGGTGTCCTGGTCGTTCTGGTGGCCATCGGGTTCATGATCTCGTCGGGAGGAGGCGGTGAAAAGAAGAAGAAGACCGTCATCCAGAAGGAGGAGAAAGTTGCCACTGGGCTCGCCAACCCTCGAGTTCAGGCCGTGATCGAATGGGTCGAAGCCATCGGCCGGAAAGACCGCTTCAACGCAGAGGCAGCCTCGGATCTCGACATGCTGAAGAGTCAGCTCGGCATTGAGGCCGGAAAGAAGATTGCCAACCTCACACCCGATGATGCGGCCGAGGTAAAGGCCAAGGTTTTCGAAGCGCTCATGGAAGGCGATCCGGGCCTCATGCTCCGCGACACGAAGGCCGAGTCTGGGAGCATCGATGAGTCGATGGTCGACAGCAACTCGGGCAGCGTGAGCCTCTTCATGAAGCCAAGACCTGAAGGCGTGTTCAAGGCGAAGCATCAAGCCGCGTTGCTGGTGAACTTCGTCATGGACAACAGCCGCCTGCGCGTCTCCGGCTTCACCTGGCAGCGCGAGCCCAAGTACAAGCGCGAGCACGATCCAGCGCTGAAGGGCAAAATCTTCGTCCCCCACAAAGAGATCGCTGCACCGACGAAGCGTGAAACAACGCTGGGTGGAGAGAAGATCGAGATCACCGAATCGGAGCTCGTGCCGCTGGGTCACCTCGAAGACACGGCCGAGGAAACTCGCACGATGATCGACGACGCCATCGAGCAAATCATCGATCTCGACCTGGCCGGGGGCGCATCGCAGCGCGCGATCGCCAAGCTGAAGAAGCTCCCCGACCACAGCCGTGCCGCCATCCCGCGCCTGCTGAACAAGGCCTATGAGCTCAGCGTCGACGTGGACGAGAACAACATCCGCTTGAGCAACCTGATGCGCTCGCTGCGCACGCTCACCGGCGCGTCCTACGGCTACAACGCCGCGGACATCAGCGTCATGGGCGGCCCAAAGTCCGATATTGGCGCCACCAAGGAAGAGCGGGTCTCCGCCCTCAAGCAGTGGTATGCGTTCTGGTATCGATGGCACGGAGCGGACTACGCGGCCGCGCTGCAGCAAACCGACGAAGACCTCGATGCCGAGATGGGCATCCCAAAGGACCGGCGCGATCGATGATTCACCGTCGTCAGCTGCCCGACGCTCCGGCTCGCGCAGTGACGACCCAGTGAACCCACCCCCCGCCGCCTCGCGTTCAAGCGGTACCAGAACCGCACTTTCTGATTCCCCCGACCGCTGGGTTCTTCATCCCCGAGCCCACCCTGGGGTACCCTTCCCACTCGCATCCCATCCCTAGAGCGACCCCATCCCCATGTCCGTGACGCCCATCGTCTGCACCAACTGCGGTGCCAAGTATCGCCTTCCTGAAGACTTCCCCGGGGACCACGCCAAGTGCAAGGCCTGCGGCGCAGTCATTGATGTCGCTGCACAGCGTTCTTCACCGGTGACCGGCGCTTCGTCCAACGACGCGGCGGAGAAGGCAAAGCAGCAAGCGGCGAAGGACAAAGCTGCGCGCGACAAGGCAGCAGCTGATCGAGCAGCCTCGGAGCGACGAGCTGCATCCGAGAAAGCGGCGGCAGAGAAAGCCAAGACTGAGAAGGCTGCGGCCGAGAAGGCCGCGTCCGACAAGGCGGCTGCGGACAAGGCAGCCCGAGAAGCCGCAAGACGCGATGAAGAAGCGCGCAAGGCAGCCGAAGCCGAAGCCAAGAAAGCCGCCGCACGTGCCGAACAAGAAGCGGCGTCCAAGGCCCGCGAGCTGAAAGCGAAGACAGACGCCGCGAAGTCCGCGACGGCACGCGCCTCCGAACACGCGAAGGACGTGGTTCGCTCCGCGAAGAAGAGCGTCGCAGCAGCCGCGAACAAGGCTGAAGAGATCATTCCAAGCCGCAAAGCCCGTGAAGGTGCTAAGCAGCTGGGCAAGAAGGCCAGCACCGCAGGGAAGCGGGTCGCACGATCTGCAGACTCCGCTGCCGCATCGGGCAAGCGAGCAGCCAGTTCAGCCAGCGCTTCGACACGAAGTGCTGGCAAACGAGTGTCCGGCGCCGCGGGTGCCGCAGCAGCGGCCGCAGGTGGCGCGGCTGCCTCAGCTCGTCGCAAGAAGCCAATCGCAACTGCGGCCAAGGCCGTGGAAGAGATCGTCCCCTCACGCAGCCGCAGCAAGGCCAGTGCCTCCGAGCCACGAGCAGCAGGTAGCTCACGCTCCGCGAGTGCCAGCAGCGCCGGCAGCTCACGCCGTCGCACCAGCCCCAACTCCAGCAGCAGCGGTCGCCGTAGCTCACGCGGCGAAGAGGTCGAAGCGAGCGGTGGCGGCAAGGGCATGCTCTACGGCGGCCTGGGCGTCGGCGCCCTGGTGATCGCCGGCGCGGCGTGGTTCTTCATGAGCGGTGACGAGAAAGAGACGCCCGACGACAACACGAACGTCGCCGCCGGTGACACCGACCCAGCGAAGGCCGATGACAACAGCGCCGGCGACAGCAAGCCGGCCGAAGCCAGCGGCTCACCAGAGAAAGCCGCAGTCAATGCTTCGGCAGGTGATGCAACCCCAGAGAAGGACCCATCCGCCGCAACCAAGAACGGTGAAGGCGCCCCAGAGGGCGACACCAAGCCCGGCGACGATCCCAAAAAGGCCGATCCCAAAGGCAGCAAACCCGAAGGCGAGGCCGGCAAGAAGCCAAAGTACGCTCCCGGCGAAGGCTGGAAGCGTCACAAGATCACGTCGGCCGAGCAGGTCTACAAGCCGGCGAATGATCTGCCGGAAGTGGTCTGGCCCGAATCCATCACGGAAGCGGACAA
>CBESZZ010000467.1:0-3911 GCA_965534055.1 uncultured bacterium
GCACCGCGAGCCGGCCAAGCGGTTCGTCGTCAACGATCAGAACGCGCATCAACGACCACCCTCTGCGTCGGCCAACGATGCATCGCACGGCAACAAGAGTTCGACCACGAACCCATCCGTCGATGTGTCGATCGCCATCGTCGCGCGCCCAGCAAAGAGACGCTGCAGACGGCGCTCGGTCACACCAAGTCCATAGCCCCGACGAGGCCCCGGCCCCACCATGCCCGGACCGTCATCCGCCACTCGAATGAGCAGGTGGTCTCCCGACCGCTTCACACGGATCGAGATTGTGCCACCGCCAGGCTGGCTTCCCGGACCGTGGCGCAGCGAATTCTCAACCAGCGGCTGAATGCAGAACGACGGCACCATGATCTGCTCGCACTCCGGATCAACCTCCAATTCGAACTGCACGCGGTCGCCAAACCGAAGATCTTCCAGCTCTAGGTAGTCGCGAAGCACCGCAATCTCTCGAGCAAGCGGCAACAAGACCAGTTGTGATTCTTGAAGCGTCGCCCGCAAAAGCCCGGAGAGTCGTTGCACAATCTCACGGGCGCGATCCGGATCCTCGCGAATGAGTACGTGGATGCCGTTGAGGCTGTTGAACAAGAAGTGTGGCTGCAATTGCGCACGCAGGAGTCGATTCTCCGTAGCGGCAAGTTCGCGCTGCATGTCCAGCTCGCTGCGTTCGCGATCGCCACTTCGCAGCGCCAAAGCGGGCACCAGCGCGACCGCAGAGAACGTCATGAACCTCATGAGGTTCTGGAAGAAGCACCAAACGCACAGTCCGTCGTCGCCCAGCATCGAGGCCATGACTTCGACAACCTCGGTCATCTCAGGCATCTCGGTTTCCGCCGCCGAATCCGGCATGACCACGACCATCGTTTCTGGGTCGAGACCGATCTCCCAACCCATCGCCTGGAGCAAGACGCCCTCCGCAAGCATCACGAGCACTGCGATGAGAACCGCCCCGACCGCTTGGGTCGCCACGAACGCCAACCAACGCCCGCGCCCGGGCGGCACCCAAAACGCAAGCCAGGCAATTCCCGGTGCAAGCAACACCCACGGCCCCCAAGTCGCCAGAGCGATCTCCCAGGCCACGCCCATGTGCTCCGTATCCAAGACCGAACTCGTCACGCGTTGCGTGACGAACCACTCGAGGACGCTGAGCAACACCACAGCACACACCACAAGCGTGGTGAGCAGAAGCCATAGCTTCAACCCCGAACGCTGCGGCTGCGTTCGATCTCGCAAACCGTGAAGCGCCGCAGCTGGCGGTGATTCCAGCGGTGCTTCCGACGTGACGGAGGTGTGTGTGTTGGCTTCGGACATGACGGACGCGATCCCCAAGAAGCAGTCTGCGGGGATCCTGCGAGGTTTCGAGGCTGTTCGTCCTGCAGCACTGGCTGTTCGCGACAAAGCGGAGGCCTACGGCAGCATCGTCGCGTCTGCTGGGCCGAAGCGCGAGATCCCGCGCACGGCCCCACGACTACGAAAGCTACCTCATGATTCATTCTCAAAACCGTCCGACCCTCGCGACCGCTGCTTGCCTGTTCTTGGCGAGCTCTGCCTACCTCCAACTGCCCGCAAACCTCAGCGCGCAGTCGCCGCAGGAGAAGCCGGTGTCAAAGCAGCTTCCCGCGCCGTGGGGCAAAGATCTCGCCGCCGCGCAAGTCGCCGCAACCACATCGAAGCAACCGGTGCTGGTCATGTTCTCGACGACGTGGTGCCCACCCTGCCAGGAGCTGCTGCGTGACGTCCTCCCCGAAGCCAGCGTCGCGAAGGAGCTGGACGCAATCCACTGCGTCTACGTCGACGGCGATGCCCACGTAGACTTGGTCGAATCGCACAAGGTCGAAGGTTTCCCAACCTTCGTGTTTCTGGATCACACCGGCAAAGAAACCCGTCGCCAAGTTGGCATCAACCCGACCAAGCCTGGGTTCCTCGCTCTTCTGGCAGGGAAGCCACAACCAACCGCGTCCATGAACGACGCGAAGGGGCTAGCAACAGATGCAACGGCCGACGTCGCAGCCGCAGGGCAACCTGAGCCCGTGGCGCTCGCCGCATTGAAATCACTGCAGGCGGACGCGCACCACTTCAAGGGCACCGTCAAGATCAAGACCCCCGTCGATGACTCAGCGGAGATGTTCATGGTCATGGGCGACGCGGGCGTCGTTCCGGAAGCTTTCGCTGGCGATCTGGAAGTCGTGACGACTGATTCAGGAGATCGCTTGATCGCATCGACAAGTTCCCTCCCCGGCATCGTGGTCTTCAAGTCGGCAGAAAGTGTCGTCACGCGCACGACCAGCGCCGCAGGCACGGTCTTGGACTCCACATCTCTCGTGGAAGATCTTTGCTTGTTGCTCGACACCAAGCGCATCGTCGACTGGGCAGCGAAGGACGCGAAATGGACCAAGACCGACAACGAAGACGTAACTGTGTTTTCCACCAAAGTCCCCCGCAACGTCGTGGAATCGCAGCTGCAAGACGATTCGGCCGATGAGTACGGCATGACGGATCCGATGGCCGTTCACATCATGCGCGGCGAACTTTCCCTCACGACCAACCGCGAAGGTGAACTGCAGTCGATTCGCTGGACACTGGTGCGCAACGATCCGTTCGCGGTCATGGCGGAGATCGCTGATGAATCCGGTGGGGAAATCGACTTCGAGATGATTGCGGAGCTGCCGCCCATCGCGGGGCCCAAGCATCACTACCGGTTCGATCGAATCAAAGCGGCCAAGCCAAGCACTCGCCTTGCGAAGACTCTCGAAGAGTTTCGCGCGATGAGCCGCTAGCCCCGATCGTTCACCACCGACCAGCAATATCCCATGCGTCGACCTCCACCTCTGCGAACCGCTTTCGCCGCCCCGTTCCTGATTCTTTGCGCATCGCTGCAACTTCCGCAAGCGCATGCGCGGGCCCAAAACACTGCAACAACGACCCCGCCCTCATCCCATTCCACATCACGTGAAGACGCACCAAAGAAGCGGCAGCAACAAGCACGATTGATTGCAGCGTTTCAGCAGGTGCAGCGGGCGTGCTTGTTGATCGAGAGCGGACCGGACGGCCCCGACGCGGGCGCGTTCTCAGGAGTTGTCGTGAGCGCAGACGGCATCGTGCTCACAGCGGGCCACTGCGTGAACGCACGTGAGACCTACACCGCGCACCTTCCCGACGGACGCAAGATCACCGGACGCCCCTTGGGTAAAGAGTCCGCGCTCGACCTGGGCATGATTCAACTAATCGACCCGCCGCAGGACCTAGCGTTCGTGGCGCTTGGCGACTCGGCGGGCCTCGCCAAGGGGCAACCGATCTTTGGTGTGAGCCATCCAGGTGAACCAGAATCGGACCGAGGCGCGGTGCTGCGGTTCGGCCGCGTTGTGACCCCACGCAAGAGGTCCGGATACATCCAAAGCACCGTGCTGATGGAACCCGGAGACTCGGGCGGCCCCCTGTTCGACATCGACGGTCGGTTGATCGGGATTCACAGCCAAATCGAAGCTGCACTCGACGACAACGAGGACGTTCCCGTGCACTTGTTCCGCGCATACTGGGATCAACTCCGCGAGGGGAAGCGGTTCTCCGCCGCAACCACGGCACTCGAACAGCTCGGCACGCAGTGGGTCGACACTCCTCACGGGATTCGACTCTCGGTCTTGCAACGCTCCGGGTTGGGTGCAACAGCGGGGCTGAAACTCGGCGACCGCTTGGCATCGCTACAGGCCGTCACACCAGACGAAGCCGAGGACATCCAGCGCATCGTGCGCCGTCACTTCCTCCGTCGCGCCATGGCGCCGCTCGAGATCGTCGTGCAACGCCGCTCCAAGCAAGTGACGGTTGTGCTAGACCCGCTCCCAACACCCACGTCTGCTGCCTGGGCCAAACTCGCACCGGACCCGGTTGCCGACGCT
>CBESZZ010000468.1:0-3895 GCA_965534055.1 uncultured bacterium
CGCCGGTTCTGCCGAAGCTACTCAAGGTCGAACGGATTCCTCGGTCGACTCTTGTCGCCCTTGGAATCCTTGGCGGCCTTCTTGAATTCATCGTCAAGCCGGGCCGCGTCGCGCTTCTGTCGGTCTTTGGCATGGTCCAGTACTGACCCCAGACGCTCACTCTCGCGCTTGTGATCCTTCAGTAGATCGTCGAGACCTGCGGACTTCTTGGCCTTGGCGGGATCGACGGCGGTGGCGAGGCCGGTCTTCGGGTCGAAGGACAGCCGTTCATCGCAGCACGGGCAGCGGAATCGTTTTGCAGCCATGCGCTCAATCGTCGCGGTCTGGTGGGGGGCGGCAAGGGCGAAGCTCTTCGCTGCACCGCTCGAACTCGCTCCGCTTGCTAGGCGCCTGTTGCCGCCAGTCCGGGGCTGGGCTCTCGACGCGATCGGAGCAAGGCTAGGAACTGGGGCGCGAGCAAGGGTTTGGCTGTGCGCCTGGGGTGCGGGTTGCGCTCAAGCTCTGCAATGCAAAGTTTCGGAACTGCCACCTTGGAGAGGTTGAGCCCGGATCTCGGGGAGAAATGGAGGGTTCGCGTTCGTTGTCGAGGATTGATGCGCCGCGCTCCACGAACGAGTCGCGGATGGGTATCGTTCTGGTTCGCCGGCCGTTGTGCGTTCACGATGTCTGGCTACTCGCGACCCGTCCTTCCCACCGCCTGTTCAGTCTCGTGCACGTGATGGCACCATGAGCTTCCGAGAAAAGTCGTCCGCAGGGGGAACCGGCGCTGGATTGGGCCGTCGGCACGCAGCCGCCGCGGAACAGGTCCCTGGCGACATGCCCTCATCCACCTCAATCAACCCTCTCGACGATGCTGCGACGCAAGCCGCAGCTGACGAAGAGGCGTTTGGCGAGGACCCTTTCCGCGAGATCGTCGATCGCGCACGTGAGGGGGATACCGGGGCGTTCCGAACTCTGGTCGAAGCCTTCCAGGATCGCGTCATGAGGATCATCCAAAACGTGCTGCGCAGCGATGTGACCGCTGCCGAAGATGTCTGCCAGGAGGTGTTTCTCAACGCCTGGCGGGGTCTGCCCGGTTTTGATGGGGCGCGTTGGTTCAGCGGTTGGTTGCGCACCATTGCGATGAATGCGGCGATCTCTGAATACCGCAAGCAGCGCACCCTGAAGCGCGGTCGACCCACGTTCTCGCTGGACGAACCGATGGGTGGGCACGGCGATGGGGACGGCTACAAGCGCGACCCTGCCGGAGATGATCTCGATCCCGCAGACCGGATGCACCAGGCGGAATTCGCCGAGCGGGTCCGTGCCGAGGTTGATGCTCTCCCACCCGAATACCGTGAAGCCGTGCTGATGAGAGACATGCACGGCATGAGCTACGAAGAAATTGGAGCAGCGTTGGAACTTCCACCAGGCACCGTGCGGTCAAAGATTCACCGCGGTCGTGCGCAATTGCAGCGGCGCCTCTCGGAGTTCAACGGATGACCGACGACAACATGAATGCCGCGTTTGATCAGCGCATCGAGGACTGGATCGAAGGTCTCATGTCCTCCACGGACAAGCAGGTCTTCGAGGCCCAGCTTGCCATCGACGAGCCACTGCGTGCCCGCGCATTGGCTCGGAAAGACGAGGTGCTCGCACTGCAACAAGCGCTTGCCGGCATGGCTGACGGTGGACCGGGATCGGTCCAAGACTTCGCTTCCGCGAGACCCGGCGACGTGCCGGTCTCGGGGGTGGATTTCGCCGAGCGCCTTGCGCAAGCCGCGGCCACCACGCGCCAGGACGAGCCCGAAGCAAGCGTGCATGCGTTTCCAGCACCCCGTCGTTCGTTTGGCTGGGCACCCTGGGCCGCGAGCATCGCGGCGGCGGTTCTGCTCACCGGAGTGACCTGGTGGGTCTGGAACCTTGAGCCGACGCGGGTTGAAACGAACTCCGCGAGTGCTGGGAGCGTGCCCTCGAAAGACGACGACGCGCTGGCGACGATGGACAACCTACGCAAGCAGAAGGAGTTGTCGGACGGCGTCTTTACGGGTTCAGCGCCGGCGATCACCCCCCGCACCCTCGACGAGTTAGCCGATGGATCCGATCCGGGCAATGTGGATTTCCTCCGCATGGACGCCAAGAAAGCCGGAGAGCCGAACGCTCTCGATCCGGCTGTTGATCCGGTCTTCGATACCGCTCGCAGAATTGACCGACTGCGTGCCCGAATTGGAAAAGGCGAACCCTTACCATTTGCGGAACCAGAAGGTAAAGCAGCTGAGCTTTCGGAGTCTGAACTCGAAGAGCTCGTCGTGAATCACCGTGGAGCTCCGGACCTGACGCCGAGCCAACCCACGCCAAACCAACCGACTCCAGGCGCAGCGCCGCCAGGATTGGTGGAGTTGCGCGATGCGCCTGGCGAGAAAGGGGTTCGTCAGATCCAGGATCCAAAGGGTGTGCCGAATGAGGCTCCAGCAACGGGCGGCAAGGCGATCGAAGACAAGGTTCAAATTGAGGACCGACCCGAAGTGGCGCAGAAGCGTCAGGCACAAGTGGGCCAGGTTGAGCGCGGCGAGGTCGCCGCGGAGCGTTCGGCGCCGGTTACCGTCGATCGTCGTTTCGCCGACAGTCTCGTGAGTCTGGAAATGCTGCGCGAAACGGCTTCGGCCAGCGGCAACTACGGGTACTTCGTCACGAATCAGCTGGCGAGAAACGTGCTCGTGCTCGGCGAGGAAAAGCCGATGACGGCTCTCGTGATCGACTTGGATCCCGCAGCATTCGCGGTGGGTTTGAAGTTTCGTGGCACCCAGGTGGAGGACACCCCACTCGGCTCGAGAGCCAGACGCGGGAAAGGCGTCGCAACTGAACTCTGGAACGGACTGGCTGAATGGTCACTGCAACCGCTACCGATTGCTCCGCCTGGAGACCTGGGAGCTGAATTGACGGTGACGCCGTTGTGGCCGGTGGAAGAGCGCTCCGCTGACCCCGAAGATGCCGAGGAAGCTGAGAACGCCGATGATGGCGCTGACGCCGCCTCACAAGATCTGAACGTGTTCTTCGATGGTGGCCGCTATGCCGTCCGTTTGGATTCGATGAACGCGCCTGTGTACAAGAATGCGAAGGCGTCGCTGTCCACTCTGCGCGCGTTGCGAGTGGTGGGGTCCAAGGCGAGAGTTGCGCAGGCCGCGAGCTCGCTTGGGCAGTGGGTCAAGGAAACTGCCGGAGTGAATCGTCTCGACGCGCCGATGATCCAACAGGTGGTTGTCGACGCTCTCGTGGATGCGGACGTCGACGGAGTGCGGAAGGATTTGCCCGCCCTGAACGGATGGTCGGCTTTGCCCGAAGGTCAATCGGACTTGCTGCTCGTGTTCCGAAGCTTCGTGCCACTCGCCCCAGTGAAGCCCGCGAAAGAAGCGGAGTCCACTGGCGGTCGCTAGAGCGCGTCTTGTGGACCGCCGTGCTGAGTAGACGCGGCGGATGAGCATGGCCTGATCGAGTGCGGTGGCGCAGACTGCGCGCCGTGCAATCCTTACGCAACATGAACGGCTGGAGTCGGCGCTTGGTCCGATTCGCCTCGCAACTCGCTTCGCGCCCCGGCTTGCAGTGGTGCCTCGGGTGTTCCGGCTAGGGCATGGATCGCTGGCAGCGCAACTTTTTGGCCATGTGGCCGAGCCTGTTCGTCGTCTCGATGGGAATGATGGCGGTACTGCCGACGCTGTCGTTCTACGTCGAAGAACGGTTTGGGTTGACCGATCCGGACGACGTGCGGTTTTGGACGGGACTCGCCTACGGGGCGGCGCCTCTGGCGGCAGCGATCTGTGGGCCGATTTGGGGCGTGCTAGGCGACCGCATCGGCCGCAAGCCGATGGCGTTGCGCGCGCTGTTGGCGATCAGCGTCGCGATGGCGCTGATGCCACTG
>CBESZZ010000469.1:0-3878 GCA_965534055.1 uncultured bacterium
TTCTGGCTGCGTGAAGAGGTACCGCGCTGGATCGGCCTGTGTCTGGTGGGCCTGAGATGGGGAACGCGATCTCGAAGTCGCGTGTGCTGTCATCGACTTTGGGCGCGGGCATCTGCACCGGTTCTGACGCTTCGACACCGTCGCCATCACCCGAAGGATCGGCCACGGCGTTCGCTTCGGCCGGCGCCTGATCGCTGCCCGGCTGCGACGTAGGGTTTGAGGCTGGGTTCGCAGAAGCCTCACCGTTTGGCTGCTCCACTGGGTTGCGGGTCGGCAGCACGCCACCCTGCATCAGCGCAGCCATACCGGCGGTGGGAGTCCGCGTGACCACTGGTCCCGCAACGACACCATCACAGGTCACCTGCAGATCGCGAATCGGCAGACGTGCGCCTTTCGTGTCGCCGTGCAGCATGACGAACGCCTTCGCGGCTTCACCAGCCGGGACCTCGTACTGCGGCAGCCAAGCCGCCACACCGATGCCGACGCCGCAGAGCACCACGCGATCCAGCGCGTCGAGTCGACGGTGCAGTCGCTTGCGTGCATCACGCGCGGTGTGCGCGGACATGGTGGCCAGCTTGTCGTCGAGGACGCGCAGTGTGCCGAGCAGGCTCCTTGCTTCCGTCACGGTCTCTTGACGCGAACGCGGTGCCCCAAAAGCCTTGCAGCGAAGCTCCAACGCAGCGGCGTCTTCGCCTTGCTCAGTCAACGCGCTCTGGACGACAGCGTGATCGAACACGGAGCCGAGAAACTGCAGCGGGTCCACGCGGGTCGGCGGCGGTGGCTTCGGCTTCTTCTCGTCGGCGCTCGCGCCCTCACCGTTGCTCTCGACCGCAGGTGTCGCTGTCACGACGTTCTCCGCCGGCGGCGCCAAGTTTTCCTTAGGCGGTACCGACCGCCACTGATCGGGTCGTGTGCGCAATGGATCGTGGTTACCCCACGGCCCTTGCGTCCGGTGCTGCACCCAACCATCCCACGCCTGCGCAGCCCAAGTTGACCCACGCGATGGATCCCAATCCCCCGGATCCAACGTCGCTTCGCTTTTCTCCAAGCTGCTGCGTTCGAACAACGGCACCAAGCGTGATCCCGCAGTGGTGCGCTCGTGCAACACCTTCGCCGCGGCCCAGTGCGTCGCCCGGTGATGGCCATGGCCGCGGGTGAGACTGTGGTTGGAGAACACCAGATCCGGATCGACGTCCGCGACGATGCCGCGCATCGACTCAAGGAGCGGTGCTTCCCCCCAAAACTTCAGCGTCTCCAGCCGAGTCTTCGAGAATCCGAAGTCATCCATGCCCAGCCAGCGCACTTCGACTCCCGTGCGCGCCGCCGCGGCGAGGGTCTCCTGCACGCGGATGATCGCGAGCGCATCTCCGATCTCTCGACCGATCGCGTTTTGCCCGCCGTTGCCGTAGGTGGTGTAGGCCGTGACGGTGCGCAGGCCATACTTCCGCCGAAGCATGACCATCGTGCGACCGGCTTCATCGTCCGGGTGGGCCGCGACGTTCAGGACCGCCGCATCCGTCGTCACGTCCAGGCACGCCTGCCGGAAGCCAACGTCACCTTGTTCCACGGTCCCCGCCAGCGGAATCGGCGGCTCGATTCCCGCACTGCCTGCCGCCGCTCTCGTGCCAGTTGCCTGGGCCAGCACGGCCGATCCCAACAAACTGCTCGCGAAGAACGTGGCCGCGAGTGAAAGAGACGGGAGGACAGACTTCGGGCGCTCGTGCATCGTGCGCACGATACGCAAAGGTCTGGCTCCTGCCGCAACCCCCGACCGCCGTTCCTCGGCTACTCGCCGCAGCTGCCCGAATGTACCAAGACTCCCCCATGGACGACCAACCGCCCATCACCCGCTACTTGGCTCCGGACATCGATCCAGCCCGCCGTGAGGAAGTGCGCCTGGGTGGAGCGAAGGTTGCTCCGCTCGCGCGGCGCGGCGCCTTCCTCGGCTGGCTTGTGGAACCCCATCGACCCGTCCAACCCGAACCCCTCGATCCGCTGTGGACTGCCGACCGCCCCATCCACCTTCCACAAGTGCTCAACGCCGGTATTGAGGCCTTCGCTGACGAGATCGCGGACTCGCGGGAGATGTTCGAGGCGCTAGCCGACGACGGCGGTTTCGCCGAAGCGATCGCCGCGCGGATGGAGCATCAAGACTTCTTCATTCCGCAGGGCAGCTCCGTCGATCAGACCTCGGAGCGCGAAATCGAGAGGGTCTGGCTGGCCGCTCTGGAGCCGCGCACCGAAGAAGAAGCCCGCATGCACGACGTCATCCTGGCGGACGAGCTCTGGATCAAGCTCAGCTGGATCGCAGACGACCCCGCAGATCGCTCGCTGCGCGTGCGCTTCTCCAGCGGTGTCGAACAGCTTGGAGAGTGGATGACCGACGCGGCGCGCGCCCCGTTTTGCGAAGCGCTTGCAGAAGCCGTGTTCCCCGAGTGCGCGACCATCTCCGAGCACGTGCCGTTGGTTGAAGCAATCGCGGAGTTGATCGGGAAGCCGGTTCGGCTGTCTGAGCGCATCATCTACGCCAACGCGCCTGACGGCGGGGCGGTGTTCCATCACGACGGGGATCCAGGTCAGCAGGGTGTGGTGTTTGGTCAGTTTGCCGGAGAGACGGTTTGGTTCGCGTTGCCCAAGCGTGAGCTAGCTGCGCTGCTTGAAGACCATTCTCCGCAGCTCGCGGCAGATGATTCAGCAACGGGTTGGGGTCTGCGTGCCCTTGATCGGGCCGGAGACGACCGCGCGGTCTACGACGTGCTGAATCGCGACCCGAGTTTTGCCGAAGCCCTGATCGAAGCCGGGCACGCGTACCGATTGCGTACCGGTGACGCCCTCCTGCTGCCAAACCACGGTCACGACGACACATGCTGGCACTCCGTGTTTGCCTTGGGACACTCCGCGAGCCTCGCCCACAGCTATGGGATTTTTGTGACAGAAGAACCGGAAGGCGCAGGGAATGAAGGCCCCTCCGAGTCCCCCCAGTAGACGCTGGCGGCAGAATCCGTCACCATGACGACCCCTGTGGCGGCATGCCCCACTTGGTTTAGATCACCCACTGATCCTCTGGAGAGCACCGTGCTGAAGTCTGTCTCGTTCCTCTGTTTCACCTCCGTCCTGCTGGCACCCCTCGCCATCGCGCAGGAATCCAAGCCCAGCGACGAGACGTCGAATGGCCGCGAACTCACCTGGGTCTCTGACTTCGCCGCCGCGAAGGAACAAGCGAAGAAAGAGGACAAGCATCTCTTCTTGTTCTTCACGGGCTCCGATTGGTGCCACTGGTGTGAGGAACTCGAGAAGGACGTCTTCTCGATGAACTCCTTCAAGAACACGATCGAAGATCACTACGTGATGGTGGAGCTCGACTTCCCTCGGAAGAAAGAGCTACCGGACGAAGTGGTCGAGCAAAACGCCGAACTCAACACGCGCTACGGCGTCGCGGGCTACCCCGCCGTGTTCATGACTGATGCTGAAGGCACGCCCTACGGCAAGAGCGGATACCGGCGAGGTGGTTCGATGGGCTACATCAAGATGCTCGACGGGCTGCGTGAAAAGAAAGCGCAGCGCGATGCCGACCTAAAGAAGGCGGGGAAGATGAGGGGCGTGAAGAAAGCAAAGGCTCTGGATGCTGCGCTGAGCTCCCTGGACGCGAACTTGCTGCGTTTTTATCCAGACGAGATTGAGGCAATCATCGAAGCCGACAAGAAGGACAAGGCGGAGCTACACGAGAAGTACCAGGCGATCCTGGACGCCCGTGCCCGCGACATCGAGTACAGCGAGCTGCTGCCCAAGATTCAGGACGGCGACCTGAGTACCGAAGAGGCCATCGATGCCCTCAAGACGTTCTACGCGAAGTATGAAGGCGTGCTCGAGTACTGGGA
>CBESZZ010000470.1:0-3847 GCA_965534055.1 uncultured bacterium
AGATCGCCGTCGACGTCTGCAACGGACACTTCGATCGTGCTGAACGTGTTGACCGGAAACTGCGAGGCTGTGACATCGGTGAAGGTGCCCGCTCCGTCGTTAACCAACAATCGGTTGTTGGTAATCAGGTCGAGATCCAAGTCGCCGTCGACATCCGCGAACTGCATGGCTGTTGTGCGGCCAAGGAAGCGAGGGAACTGCAACCCGCTCGCGCCCGTGAAGGTGCCATTGCCGTTGTTGAATCCCAGGGAGTCGGGGTCCGTGAAGTTGCCGGTCACCAAGTCGAGGTCCATGTCGCCATCGACGTCTCCCACGGCGAAGGAAGCCGTCGTCGCCATGGTTCCAAACGTCACACTCAGGGCGAACCGGCCTGAGCCGTCGTTCAGGTAGAGGCTGTTCTGACCTGGCGACACACCCTCGACCATGTCGAGATCGCCATCGTTGTCTGCATCGAAGAGCAGCAGCGCTGAAGTATCGACGACAACCGGCGGCAAGTGAGTTGCCGTGGCCTCGGTGAATCCAATGACGCCATCGTTGAGGAAGAGCCGGTTCTGACCATCCAACCCATAGAGCACGTCCGGTGTGCCGTTGCCGTCTACGTCGCCTACCACCGTGAGGGCCGTGATCTCAAGCTCTTCGGGCATCAAGTCCGCGTCGAGCTGTTGCCAAAGCGGAGTGGTTTGGGCCGTGGCCACTGCATGAATGGATAGCAGAGCGACGAAGCCTGCAGAGACGCGTGGCATGGAGAGGTTCGGCATGTGAGGTCGAGGTCCGTAGGGGATTCAACAGGCTACTACGTCGGGAGCGTTCAGCTCGTGTCAGCCGCATGGGGGCCGATTCGACGAGCTTCTCGGACACGTCCTTGAGGAGGTCGGTTCGAAACCCAAATTCCCCAAGCACGCGAACAGAACCCACACGCCGTCGGTGCGCACCGCCGGTAGCCCGCGCGTGACTTTCCCTTGTTCGGGGTCCGTTGCGCGCGGGTCTTGGCGAACTACTGCGCGTTGATCTCGCCTGAAACCACGGGGACGACGTCGATACCATCGAGCTGTTTGGGCAGTTCAAAGGCTGCGGCCGCGTCACGCAGGTAGACCAGAATCACATCGGCCCCGGAGTCGTCCGAGCCCACACCAACTCCGACGACGCCGTCAATTGCGAGCAAGCTGTCTTCGTGCTTGTCCTTGATCCGAACGGATCGAGGGGACTGCGCGTGGTTGTCGCCGGGGTCGTAAGGAACGGAAGCGTCTTCGGAGTGAGCCATCATGATTTGGTGTCAGTACCTGCCGGACAGGCGTGTGGCCTGTCCGGATTTGCGATGAACCAACGCGGGTAGTCAGATGCGTCGTTTAGGTTTCGAGTCGGATGTCGAGAGCGTGAAGCACGCGCCACATCTTGTTGGCGAACGTGATTCCACCGCCGCCGGCGAACAGCAGGCCCACGGGATACCGCCTTCGATCCCAACACCAGACCACGGATCCAGAGTCTCCGCCGGCGCTAAACGCACGGCCGCCGTTGCCTCGAATCGCAATCTGGTCCTTGAACACAGCAACTCGGCCGCTGCCGTAGTTTACGCGGATCGAGACGTTGCAGTCGACGACCCGTCCGGAAGTGAGCTGCGTCGTGCGGCCCGACTTGCCCACGAGCATGCCGCGACGGCAACCCGTGATGCGGCTGTTGATCCGGAAGAATCGGCGTTTGCCTTTCGACAGATAGACCAGCTCGCGGCGCACGCGCTTGGGCCAGGCCCAGCCGGTCGCGCAATCGACATAGTTCGTCTTGCCTCGAAAGTTGATGGGCACGAAACGCTCAAGGATCGCGATGCGGTCACGGGGCGAGCGACCGCCGTCGTAGCGGCCGGGCTGCGTGATCGAGTCGCCAAACCGGGCGTTGTTCGAGTTGGCGATCACGTGGTTGTTGGATAGGACCATGCGACGCCGCCTTCGTGCGCCCCGCTTTCCGCGAGCCAAGCAACCAAGCGTTCCGGCAGTCACTTTCGTATGCCCGATTGAAACTCCGCCCGGTGCTGGGCGGATGCGGAACCGATGCGAGTTCGCTTCGATCGGACCGGTCACGATGACGTTGATGGGGACGTCGTCGCTACTCGCTGCGGAGATTCCCATCGAGTTCGTGAGTGCCGCCCGAACATCATCGCCACTCGTGGGTTCCACCACGTAGACGTTGAGTGCAGGCGTCCCCGGAGGAGCGCCGGACATGAGATCACCTTCTTCAGTGCCGAGGCCCACGCCGACGACGTTGCCCGCGCCTTCATAGGCGTCTTCGGCCAACGCTTGAGACCCTGAGTCTGATTCTCTCGGCTGCGCAAGAAACGACTCCACGCTTTGGTGGAGTTCGAGCAGCGAATCGTCGAAGTCCGCAAGTTCGTACGAACCAGCGTCTGAGTCTTCGGCGGTTTCAGATGCGCCGTCTGGATTGGGCTCTTCGAACTCTTCGGACTCCGCGTCCTCGTCCATTCCATCGTCGCCGTCGTCGTTGTGACCTGCGCCGTTCGCGTTCTCTGGGGGCAGATCGAAACCCTCGTCACCCGTGCTCTCAGGGTCGTGTTCTTCTGGTTTGTTAACCATCGCTAGCATTCCTTCATTGCTTGGATCAAGAAGCACCACGAGCGAGATCCCGCTCACCCACGGTGGCGCGGGTTTGGAGGCCCGGCCGGTAGTGAGCGCTCAATGGCTGGCAAGGCGGTCGGGCGGGGGATCAAGAATTCCGCACCGAATTTTTCGCGACCGGTTCGGGGTTCAACTCGCGCTCACCTTGGTGGACCGCGAGGCTTGTGCCTCGCAGGCCAGACGATCGGTCGCTCACTTCAAGGCGACCTCGAAACGCAACACGCTCCTATCAAGGCTCTCCAAATGCACCCCACACCACTTCATCTCGCCCTCGCAATCTGCGCACTCCCTGGTGCCGAGGTCTTGGCACAAGGCTTGATCGATCCGCCGTACTCAACGCAGGTTCGAGTGAGGTCGGCAAGCCCGTGGGTGCTTCGCTCATCAATCGAAGATCAACTCGTGAAGTTCAATGGTCTGTCGTTCACGCACAATCCAGAGCGAGGTTTCTATGCAGCCGTGGTGGAGAACCAGGCGAAGCAGGCGAAAGTCGCACTGATTTGGCAAACAGGGGGCGTTGTCTCAAGATCCCAAGTGCTGGATGCATGGAGCGCGCCGAGCTCTTTCGTGCAATCGAGTGCCGCTGGTGACGTGCTCGTCTACCAGTCTGATGCCGGCATCATGTGCTCGACTTGGGCCAAGAAGGGTGGCGAATTCTCAGCGCCGTGCGCGGTTGCAGGGTTGGAAGGGGAATTGCTGGATCCTTGCGTTGGGCGGATCGGTCAGCAAACCGTGCTGTTCTTCGTTCGTGGCAATGATGTTTGGCAAGCGCCGCTCCTAGGTCGTGAAGCGGGCGAGCCCTCGCGCCAGTACCAAGCCCAAGAAGGCGAAGAGTGTCGCCATCCAAGCGTCGTGGTAGATCGCGATCGACAAGTCGTCGGGCTGGTGTTCTCTCGTCGATCGGGAGGCGTTTCGGAGGTCTGCTACACGATTCCTAGAGCGGGGGATTCAGCGACGCCTCAGCCTGCTCGAGTTGTGTTTCGTTCGACCATGGCTGTCGCGCCTGTCGCTTGCACCGGCGGCACTCTGCAGATGCTAGATGTGGTCGAGGGCCGCGTCCTAGGGACAGTTGAAGCGGATCTGCTCGTCCTTGGTGCTCGTCGGTTGGACGATGATCGCGGATTGAGGTTCACGGTGCTCGGACCCTCGAGGATTGGCGACGAGAGACGCTACATAGCAAAGCTGTTTTTGGTGCCCGACCTGCCGATGGATCCAGACGGTGATCC
>CBESZZ010000471.1:0-3846 GCA_965534055.1 uncultured bacterium
CACGCTGAAGTGCCACAACGTCGAAACGATTCAGAACACTCCGATCCTCGTCAATGAGTGGATCGAAGGGCAGAGCCTGGACAAGTATCTGGTGGATCACGCGCTGAGCTTTGGCGAAGTCAAAGCTCTGTTCGTGTCCATCGCGACGGGCGTGCAAGCCATCCACGACCAAGGCTTGCTGCATCGCGACATCAAGCCCAGCAACATCATTATCGGCACCGACGGACGGCCGCGGATCATCGATCTCGGGTTGGTGCATGACGATGAGGATGCGCCAGAGTACTTCGCGGGGACTCCGTCCTACGTGAGTCCGGAAGTTGCAGCACATGAACCCGGCACTGCTGGACGTGCCACCGACATCTTTGGCCTGGGGGCGGTGCTCTACTTCTTGCTGACTGGCCGACCGCCGTTCGAAGGCGCCACCAAGTCAGATGTCCTGCGGAACGCGCGCGATGGTGCGATTGTGCCGTCCCACGAGGTTGCGGAGACTTCACCAAACAAGCTCGATCGGATTTGTGCGAAGTGTTTGCAGCGCGATCCTTCAGCGCGTTTCCAGTCGGCGAACGAGGTTTTGTCCGGACTCCGTGGAAGCCGGGTCCCTGCGATCGTTGGCGTCGTCCTCGTCACGGCAGCGGTTGGCTGGGGTGTGTTGGTGCTCACTTCAAAAACAGAGGCACGAGCCGCGGGAAGAGGTGGGCCTGACGACGCGTCTTTGGCTCCGGCAACCAGTCGTGGTGAAGCAAAAAGCCGTCCCACGCTGTCCGACGATCCGGCGGTGCAAGCAGCACTAGCTGGTGATTTCGAAGAGGCCGTTCGACGGGCGCGTGGGACGATGACAGGTGATGACGGGGAACCACGGAGTCCCAGAGAGGTGCGTCGTGCGTTGTCTTTCATTGCGGACTGCGCCATGCAGGACGGAGATTTGGCGCTGCTAGCCGATGTGTGCCAGGAACGAGTGGATTTCGACACTGCGCGCGAACCGGCGTCTCTGTGGTCGCACAACGCGCGTGTCGAGCAACAACAAGCGTTGCTGCTGAAGCAATTGTCCCCCGGTCAGCTCGCGGAGTTCTCTGCCGCCAAGAAACTGGTGTTTGAGGCCTTGTTGATGTTGGGGCAGCGGCAGGGGTATGAAGTGGCTCGGAAGAAATGCGCCGCCGCATGGCCCAACCTCCAACGAGTTTTGGGACCGCAGCACTTGGAAACTGTGCGCTGCCAAAGTGCCCATGCGTTGTCCCTTCTTGGTGTTGATGCACGAAGCCAGGCGCTGGCCTTGTACGAAGAAATAGACAAAGGACTGCGCGGTGTGTTCGGCGCTGAAAGTCTAGATCAACTCGAACTTTGGAAGTTGCGGTTCGAGGTTCTGCTCAAGGTGGCCGGTCGCCCCGACTTGGCGTTGCTTGATTGCGAACGGGCGCTTCCCGTCGCGTTGCGCGTGCATCCCGCCAACTCGATGGTTGTTATGCAGCTGCGTGCTAAGGCGTGCGAGTGCCTGATTGTCGATCGACAGTTCGTCGAAGCAAAGAAGCGTCTCAACGGGCTGTTGGTCGAACTGGTGAGGCGAGGAGCGTCTGGCAGCGTGGGTGAGCTTTGGATTCGCATGCTTCGCGCGCGCATGGGCATCGGGGCTGGGGAAATCGAGGCCGCCAAGGCGGACATGAATCGCATCGAAGCGCTCGCTCTTCAGTTGGAAAACAAGGGTGCTCTTCCGTCACGGATTCGAAGCGATGTCGCCCTACTAAGAAGTCAATGGTTTGAACTGCACGGCGATTCGCAGCGCGCTGCGGATCAGATCCGGGTTCGGATCGAGTTGAGGCAATCTGAGCCTGGTGAAGCAGAGGGCTTGATCCTTGCGACGTCGTTGGAGGCCGTTTATTTGGCTCGCTGCCAGAAGCACCGTGAAGCTTTGGCGCTCGCCATGGAGGCGCAAACACGTTCCAACGACTTGATCTCGGTGCAGGATGCGGAGGTGCACTGCAACCTTGCAGAGGTGCATTACCGCGCCAAGCGACCAGAGAGGGCCCGCGAACACCTGGAGCGAGTCGTGAGCAAATTGCGGTGCGACAACCTCGTGCAGTGCTGGGCGGTCCGCAAACGTTTGGACGAACTTGCGAGTGTGGACGAAGCGGCTGCGAAACTAGCGAACGATGCCCTTCAGCAGATCCATCAGCGGGTTTTGGCCGCCGGCGATGACATCCCCCTGAGCATTCGCGAGCGCGTGCGGGAGTGCTTCCCGTAGCTCCTCGACCCGGTGCGACCGGGCCGAATGACCTGCAGGTCCGCACCGGTCGAACGAATCGCTCGATTTCCCGCAGGAAAGTCTGCGGGTCTTGCGTGCGCCTGGCGAGGAGTCCCGTGGGTCGCAATCCCGCGACCATCCACTTCTTGACCAGGGATTACCATGAATTCGTTGTTCGATCTTCTTCGCCCTCTCGCACCGCCGTTGGCCGCGGTGATTCTGGCGCTCCCGGCTGCAGGAGCGCTTCACGCTCAGGGACCTGGAGAGCTTCCCGCCAATCACACGACCGAGTTCGTGACCGCGGTTGGTCAGATCCAAATCGCGGACGCCATCCGTACGGGCCTGAATTCGCCAGGCGATGAGTTGGCCCTCTACATCGAAGGCGGTCTATCCATCGGGATCGGCGCAAACACGGGAATCGATGTCGGGATCGAAGCCGTCGCTCGGCGGTTGGGCTCGGGTGGCGTCGAAGTCGCCATTGGATACGAAATTGCACAGTCCGTCGGGATCGAAGCCTTCGAGGGGCTTGAGTGCAACGCATCGATGGGTGGCGGCCAGACCGTGTTGTTCGTGTGGCCTACCGCGCAGGGCGCGGCGCGCGGCCTCGACTTGCTTGCGGGCGGGCACCAGCTCGCGATGTCTTCCTTCGTGGATACGTTTGAGAACGTGTTCGACACGCTGCGCTACGCGCATGGCGCACTCCGGGAAGCAATCAACAGCACGGCCCTTGCGCAAGGACTCTACAAACTGCAGGCGAAAGCCTACGACTCAGCCGCGGCGGATTTTCGGGCGCTGCAGCGTGACGCCTCCAAGGCCCGGCGACACCTGTCGAAGATCCGGAGCCGCGTGAGGGCTGCACAGCGCAAGGTCAGACGGCTCCCACGTTGGTTGCGCGGCGTGGCTCGCGCAGTGCTGCGGACTGTGTCCAGGTCGCTGTCGCGCAACGGAGTTCTCTATCGCGGGATCTCCATCACCCTTTCGGCCGCCGAGCTCGCTGCCACCGTTGCGTACCACGGGTGTCGGGCCAAGCGAGCTGCGCTGGATCACGCCTACCGTGATGAGGACTCCGCGCGGCGGATGGTCGAGTCTGCGGAAGCGGTGGCCGAGAGCGTGGATGATCTCTTCTTGGCACTGGGGTCGGTCTCTGACGAACTCATGCTCAACCTAGCGGGAGTTGAGTTCTCGCTCACGGGAGCTGCGGAAGTCTCCGCGGCAATCGGACCCGCTGGCATCAGCATGGAGAACGTCGGCGCGGGCGTTTCCGGATCACAATCGCTCACGGCACGCATCGGCTACCGCGTGTTGGACCGCGGCGTGGAGAGTCTCGCGGTCGCATTGATCTACGACGTCGAAGGCACCGCGTGGGCTGGAGCTGGCGTGGGGGTTCGCAGCGAGATTGGCTACGGCCTCGAGATCGAGTCCGAGTGGCTTCGCGAACCAGCGCGCGGCGGCTACGAGTTCCACGACGTCGTGACGTCGATTGGTGCTGATGTCGCGGTGATGGCTGTAGTTGGCGCTGGCGTCGCGGTGCGGCACGGCCTTGGCGAGCATGTTGCACTGTCGCTGAATGCGGCCCAGTGGGACCAAGCCTCGAGAGCGTTGGCTGCCAT
>CBESZZ010000472.1:0-3820 GCA_965534055.1 uncultured bacterium
CTCATCGCCTGGTCTATGACACGACTTCTGCGTCTTCTGGGGTCTGGCCCGGCTGCGGCGCGCTGTTTCCGCGGCCGTTGGCGTATTCCTCGAGGGTGAAACTGTCGACGGCGATGGCGTCGCGACGGGCCGCTTCGGCCGTTTCCACAGCCTTGCGCTCGTCAGCGGAGATGACCTGAGCGGCTTCTGCCTCGGCAACTTTCCGCTCTGGGCGACCCGCTGGGACTTTGCCGTCCTTCATGCCCTGCTTGATCTTCCGCAGAATCTGCTCGGCATCTGCGCAGAGTTCCATGGCGCGATCGATGCGGGCGAGGGCTTCGTTGGCTTCGGTAGGCACGTGCATGCCCTCGGTCAGGCGGTCGCGCTGGGCACCCGGAACGAGCAGGGTTCGTGCCGCAGCGGCACCTTGGCGGTCCGTTGGGCCCGATCCGAACGGGTTGACGCGGTTCCACATGCGGAACATCGGCATGGCCACGACTCCGACGACCGGCAGCTTCATGTTCTGCAGTAGGCCGGAGAACGCGCGCTGCATCTCTGCGAGGCAGTGCTCCATGGACCACTCGACCAACGCGATGTCTTCCTCGCGTCGACCGTCGGCCTCGAAGCGACGCAGCGTCGCCGTGCCGAGGTATAGCCAAGAGAAGACGTCGGCAAAACGACCGGTGAGCTTCTCCTTGCGCTTCAAGTCGCCACCCAAGGTGCCCATGGCCATGTCGGCGAACAACGCGAACGACGAGGAAGCCCAGGACAGCTTGCGCCAGTATTTGCCCGCCACTCCGCCCGTGGGCGGTGCTGCGAGCCAGCCGCGCGACAGGCTCAGCAGGCCAGCGCGGAACGTGTTGCGTCCCACGTGGCCCATGTGGCCGATGAACGCGTGGTCGAAGGCTGGCAAGTCGTTCGACGTGAGCGCTTCGATCTCCTTGTAGGAGTATGGGTGGCAGCGAATCGCGCCCTGGCCAAAGATCATCAGCGTGCGCGTCAAGATGTTCGCGCCTTCCACCGTGATGCAGATCGGGCTGGCGGCGTAAGCCGAAGCCAACACGTTGCGCGGACCACGGGAAATGCCGGCACCGCCAACAACGTCCATCGCGTCGTTGACGATCGTGCGCCACATCTCCGTGGTGTTGTACTTCATGATCGCGGTGACAACCGCGGGCTTCGCCCCGGAGTCGAGGCCACCGTTTGTGTAGCGGCGGGCTGCTTCGATCACGTAGTTGAAGCCGGCGATGCGTGCGATCGGCTCCTCGATGCCTTCAAAGCGACCGATTGGCAGACCGAACTGCTTACGCACCGCGGCGTAGCCGCCGACGTAGCGGCTCACCATCTTCGCGCCACCGTTGGCGCACGCTGGCAGGGAGATGCCGCGCCCTGCAGACAGGCACTCCATGAGCATCAACCAGCCTTTCCCAGCACCTTCAGCGCCACCGATGATGGCGTCGAGCGGCACAACCACGTCGCGACCGGACGTGGGGCAGTTGTAGAACGGAACGCCCAGCGAGTTGGGTACCATCACCGTGATGGCCAGCGGCATGCTGCGGCTCGTCAGCTTGGCGACGACCGCGCTGTTTGCCGACGGTGAGAGGCCCAAGCCGCCGTACTTCTTGGGAATGATCATCCCGAGGAACTTCTCGCGCTTCAGGAAATCCCACACCTCGGTGGAGAGATCGCGGTCGAGTTGCACCTGCCAAGGATCGGTCATCTTGCAGGCCGCCTCGACGGGGCCAGCAAGGAACGTTTGCTCTTCAGCTGTGAGGTCTGGGTATGCCGCTTGGTTCAGCGTCTTGAAGTCCGGCTTCCCGGAGAACAGTTCGCCGTCGAGCCAAACCGTTCCCGCGGAGATCGCAACTTGCTCGGTCTCGGAAATCACCGGCAAGAAGCCGAGTGACTTGATCAAGCGCATGACGTGGCGCGTGATGACCGCGCGACGAAGTGCAGGGATTCCCAACACAGCAGCGCCCGGGGCCACAAGGACGAACACCCACCAGGGAGCCCCAGCGAGGAATAGGCAGGCGAACGTTGTCGCGAGCCAAATCCACAGCGGTGCGCCATGAAACCCAAGGAACGCAATCGTGCCGAACACAGACAGCGCGACCAGGTAGCCGGGCCACGTGGCGAATGCGCCGTACACAGAATCAAAGAAGCTCATGGTTTCTACTCGCGGGCTGGACGAACCACGCCCGTTCCCTGGGGCCAATGCGAACCCAAGCGCGGTGATTGGAACGGGCGGATTGCCATTTGGATCGTCTTTGCCGGCACCGCGGATTGACCCGATCGGGCAGTGTCCGTTCGCACCGCTATTCCCACTACATCGCGCGGTCCGCGTGGCAACCTGGTGATCCACCAGATGATCGTGTTGACCGCGGTCGAGGTGTGGCAGAACGCGTCAGTTCGGTGCGGAGAATCGCCGTCCAGCGGCTCATGATTGGGCCATGACCAAGAAGCTTCTGTTCCTGTGTGTCGCCAATTCCGCCCGCAGTCAGATGGCCGAGGGGCTGGCCCGGCACGTGGTCGGGGACCGGTTCGAGGTCTTCTCCGCTGGGTCCAAACCGTCGACGGTGCACCCCATGGCGAACCGCGTGATGGCGGAGATTGACATGCCCCTCGATGGGCATCGATCCAAGGGCCTCGAAGATGTGCCCATGCAGGACATCGACACGGTCTTCGTGCTGTGTGCAGAGGAAGAGTGCCCCGTGATGCCCGCGAGCGTGCAGGTCGCCGCGTGGCCGTTCCCTGATCCGGCAGGCCCCGGCGATGATGCGACGCTGATGCAGAGTTTCCGTACGACGCGCGACGCCATCCGGGCACGGCTCGTCGCGGAGTTTGGAGAAGACGGTGGCGACGACTGACGCCGCGCGTCAGGTCAGGAGTGCTGACGCAAGAACTGCAACGTCGAGTCCCAGGAGCGCTTCGCCAACTTCTCGTCGTAGGTGCCTAACAGGTCATCGTCGTTGAAGAACGCGTGGCCCGCACCGGGGTAGATATTTAGGTCGACCGCGCCGCCAGCCGTGTCGGCGATGCGTCGCGCCAACTTGCGGGTGTCCTCCGCGGACACGAACGCGTCGTCTTCGCCATGGTGCATCAGCACTGGACAGCAGATGTTCTCGAGTGGGATGTCGTTTGTCCCGACGCCGTAGTAGGTCACCAGGCCGCCGAGCTTGTTCTCCACTTCGTGCGCAAGTCCGAGCACGAAGCCACCGCCCATACAAAAGCCCATTGCGTAGACCTGTTCCGAGTTGACGGCTTGGTGGTCGTGCAGGAAATCGACGGCGCCGGCAAGCTTGCTCACCGCTTCCTTCATCGGTAGTGCGTTCATCAGCTCGGCGGCTTCATCCGCATCGTGGGTGACACGGCCGCCGTAGAGATCTGGCGCCATCGCGACGAAGCCTTCCTCTGCGAGTCGATCGACGATCGACGCGATGTGGTCGGTTAGACCCCACCATTCTTGGATGACCAACACGGCGGGCCCGGCGTAGTCGACCGGTTCGGCGAGGTAGCCGTGAATGGTGTTGCCCCGGCACTCAAACTGGATGTTCTGCTTCGGCTTGCTCATGGGCGGCAGACTAGCCAACGCGCTGGGCGTTGGTCCAGCCGAGTCCGCTACTTCGGGCGCAGGAGTACGGTGGTGTTCGCGCGCAGCCCGTTAAGCGTTTGTGTTTCGAACCCGTCTACAGTCACGCGGATGCGGGGTGGATTGTCGACCCATAGCCAATATTTGCTCTCGGTGGACCTGGGGATGGTTCGCCATTGGTCGGCTGGCATGCCGGCAGGCAGCAACGCGATCTGTGCGTTGAGACGTGCACTAGGGTCTTGCTCAGTTGCG
>CBESZZ010000473.1:0-3804 GCA_965534055.1 uncultured bacterium
GCCCATGTTGTTCAAACCGAAGTGGGTGTAGAGCTGCTTGTTGGCGTCCCAGCACATGTAGTGCACGCCTTCGTAGTTGGGACCAGGAACGCCGTCGATGGGATCGCCGAAGTCGCGCATTTCGCAAACGGTCCCACCAAAGAGCAACTTCACTTCGGTGCGCGCCGTGATTGGCAGAGCCGGCATTCCGGGAAGCGGCACCATGGAGCCATCGAGCCGGTAGTTGCCGGCCATCTTCGCAAGCCGGAGCATCGGCGCGCTTGGCTTGGTCATCCCGGCTTCAGCGGGCTTGGCCTTGGGCGTGCTCTTCGAATCGTCCGCGTCCACGCGAACCATCGTTCCTTGCACATGGGTGTATGGCGCCCCGCTGCCCAGCATGCGATGGCCGGTGAACTCGATCGCACCCTTCTTCATCTGGGTGATCCAGTGATCGGTGAACGGTGCGCCGTTCTCAACGCCCTGGTTGGTGGAGGTCACGACGCCATCGATCCAATGCACGGTAGAGATCGTGGCTCCACCCGAGTTCTCGACCCCAAACGAGCGATGCTCCTTGGTCTGCGCGTCGTAGCAGAAGAAGGTCATGAACTGCATGCTGGGGATGTCGTACTCCGGGAAACGGATCTCTGTGGTCTCTTGGAGCACGTGGCCGCCAAGAATCCAGGCGTAGACATTGGTGGAGGTCCAAGCCATTTCGGGGTCTTCGACGTTCATGCGCGCGGTGCCTTTACCGTGCCATTCGCCGACCCAAGGCGCATAGTTTTGAAGCTCCGGCGCTGGGGTTGGTGCTCCTTCCTGGGCCAGGGCCAACGTGGAGCCGGTGACGAGAAGGGCTGCGGACGCCGCCAGGGCGCGCGTGGGGGAGATACGGGTAGACATCGGGAACTCCATGGGGCGAGGGAAATCAGGGTCCGTCGGTGCCCCCCCCGGGGCGAATGGCCGATCGGATGCAGATGCTCAGTGCTTTCTACAGGAGCGCTCGTCCTGGCGCTTGGATCGACTGTGCTCTCCTGACGGGTTTCTCTAAGGCCGTATTGCCCTCTGTGGGCCGGATCGCTACATTCCCGCGCTCCAATACCCGATTCGGGGACGGGTCTGCCAATCCAGGCGGCAGATCGCACGCGTCCCAAGCTGAATCCTCGACGAGACTGCACCGGCTATGGCCAAGACAGGAAAAATCCAGAACAACGACAAGCGAGCTCGCATTGTCGCTCGTTTTGCTGAGAAGCGCGCGAAGCTTAGAGCGATCGTTCGCGACATGACCCTCTCCGAAGAGGAGCGTCATGAAGCCCGCGAAAAGCTGCAGCTTCTGCCGCGCGATGCGAACCCAAACCGGCAGCGGAACCGCTGCTTGGTCACGGGCCGCCCACGTGGCAACTACCGCAAGTTCGGTATCTGCCGCGTGACGTTCCGCGAGCTGGCACTGCTGGGTGAGATCCCTGGCGTGCGCAAAGCTAGCTGGTAGTCCAATAGTCATGAGCAGCGTCCCTTTTGGGCCGCGGCACTGACCATGCAACGCACCGAGGCCCCTCAGGGGTGGTCGGTGCGTTTTGCGTACCCGCAGTTGAGCGGCCTCGGGGTGACGGAACCGCGATGGTATCGCGGTCGGGGAGGCACGAACGGAGCGGGGGGATGGAACATCGCCTTGGTTTTGGGCCGTCCACAATAGACGCACGGGATCCAAAGGCGTCTCCTCTGGATCTCCCCTGGGAGGGCTTTGTCCTCCCTCACCTCGTCCCGAAAGACCCACCATGAAAACCCAACTCATCCTGATCGCGCCGGTTGCCCTCGGCGCGACACTTCACGCCCAAGCCGTCGAGACCAACGTTGACTACAGCCTGACCCCGCCGATCGCGACCCAAGTGGACTCTCCTACCGCTGCTGGTACGGCGAACACGACTGGCGACCCGAACATCTTCTTCGAGCACGGTTGGTACTTCCGCGTGGCTGGCGACATGGACGAAGCCGCTTTGACCGGGGCCAACATGACGTTTATTGATCCGGGAGGAGCCGGTCCCCATCAGTACATGACGTGGACGGACATCAACGGCCGCGGCTTGTTCGCCGGTCGTCAGGACGCCTACGTGTACACCAACGGCCCGAGTGCCGGCACGATGATGATCACGCTGACGATGCGGAACATCAGTGGCTCTCCGCAGGTGCTCAACGTGTTCAACTACGTCGACATCGACCTGTGCTCCTTGGCGCAAAACCAGGGGGTCGCGACGCCAACCCAAATCACCGTTACCGAGGCAAGCTGCGGTGAAGTGGTGGAATTCCACGGCATCGGCGCTGACCTAAGCGACATGGGCGCGTTTGGAGCCACCGAACTCGGTCTGTCGGGAGACGGCTTGGTGACGACACTGGCGAGCGCCACGGCGTTTGGTCCCGCTGACTTCAGTGGCGCATTCCAATGGGCTGATCGCACGATTGCTCCAAGGGAGTGCCTGAGTTTTCAGGTCTACTTTGTGCACAACGTCGGCCTGACCAACGAATCAGCGTTCGCGATGCACGGCTTTGCGAAGAACGGCACCAACGCCTTGGGCGTGGTGGGTGCACCGGAAATCAACATCACGGAAGCGCCGGCAACCAACGTGACGAGTGGCATGGCCTCGACGTTCGACGTGGAGCTGAGCAACGCCCCGAACGGCGCACCTAACCTGCTGCTGGTGGCCTTCGGTCGCGGCACCTTCCCCGGGATTGCCGGGTTCGACATCTGCGTGGATCTCGGCACCACGATCAGCCTGTTCAACATCGCGAATGCGGCGGGCGAGGCTTCGACCACGTTCACTGTGCCGTCCAATGCAGCGTTGGCAGGGATCAACCTCAACATGCAGTACCTGGTGCAGGACTCGACGGTGCCGATGGGCCGTGGCTCCAACACCTGCTGCGCCGAGGTCAAGGTCGGCAGCAAGTAAATCGTTCGATGCAACGAGGACCGCGGATTCGTGCCTAGGATCCGCGGTTTGTGACCACCAATCGCCCGGTGAGTCACGGATATGAGTGCCCCTCTTCGCCTTGCTGGACTAGAAAGGGGAGACCATGAGTGAATCAACCAAAGGCAAGCCCGGCCTGATGCAAGGCGTGTTGGTCTTAACCGTCGCCGGCGGGATCTGGATGTTCAGCAACTGCCAGGCGGTGCAAGACCTGCTCGGCAGGGGTGATGACGGCAAAAGTGGCACACCGGCTGCATCCAACGAATCCGGAACCAGGGCGCCAGCTGACCCCGCTCCCAAATCCTCGGGGAGACAGGAGCCGAAGCCCAGCGCGCCGAAGCCAACTCCGAAGCCGAAGGACAACTCCAGCGGTAGTTCAGGATCGGTCTCCACGGCAAAGCTGACGCCGGACTCGGGGGCACAGAAGATCGCTCGGGCCTTCCGCAACAAGCAGTCCGACATGATCGTGACGACCCGCGCGAAGGTGGTGCATCTGTTGCCCGATGACAACGTCGGCATCAAGCATCAGAACTTCCTCGTCGAGATCGGGTTTGGCCGCGACCTGACGCTCAAGGTGTCACACAACACCGACCTGGCGCCGGCCATGCCGCTGCGCAAGGGTGACTTCGTCGAGATCAAAGGGGAGTACGAATACACCGAGAAGGGTGGGGTCTTGCACTGGACCCATCACGATCCTCGGAAGCGTCGAGAAGGTGGTTACATCAAGCTGGGCGATCAGATCTACCAGGAAGAGTGAACCCGCTTCCCGTGTGCCTGCCCGCCTAGACGGTTCGCTCACGGGAGCGACCTTTAGTCCAGCGGCCGCGAGCCTTTTGAACCGTGCGCAAAGGGCGTCCACAGCAGGGTGACC
>CBESZZ010000474.1:0-3802 GCA_965534055.1 uncultured bacterium
CGAAGACACCGCGACCGCGATTTGCGCAACGCAGTCTAACCCGCACGGCGGCGAGGGCGGGGTGTGGGACAGATGAACGCCAATAGCAGCAGGATGGCGAACCAGATGACGAGGGCCACGCGGATCCATGGCAAGGGGACAACACGCGCGGAAGACAGCGGCAGATCCACCGTCAGAACCGCGGCAGAATCCTCGGAAATGGGCCGTGAATTGTCAGCGCTACCCGCGGTTTTCGGCCCCCCGCGAGGCAAAGACCCCAAGACGCGACCGGTCGAACCGATGGCCATCGTCAGCCCATTGGTGGTTCCGCGAAGGATCGAGCGCTCTGTCTCCACGGCACGCATCACCGTCATGGCCACCATCTGGTCCAGCTCTCCGCCGCCGAGGTACCAGGACTCGTTGCTCGCTACCACCAGGAAGCTGGCCTGAGCGGCCGCTGCTTGCAGCGCCGGCCCCGGAAACGCATTGTCGTAGCAAAGCAGCGCTCCGAACGGAGGAGTCAGGGCCTTCCCGTCTTCGGTCTCCGAGAGGACTTCGACGCGAGGAAGATCCGCCGGCCCGCCCGGCTCGAAGCTGGGGGCCTCCCCCAATGCGGAGAGGAAAACCGAGGCAAGCCAATCGCGCGCGCTGTCGGGAAGCAGTCGAACGAAGGGAAGAAACTCGCCGCCGGGGACGAGCTCCTGCTTCTCCTGATGCCCGACAACCTGACCCGTGGAATCGACCACGATTGCCGCGGGGAACGAACCGCGGTCTTCGGTCCGCAAGACCGTGCCGACCACGATCCGCGTCGCCGACGCGCGATGCCGCAACCGCGAGGAACCATCCAGCGTGATTCGGCCATCCGCCGCCTCGGTGGCGTACCCCAGCCAGCTGTTCTCCGGCCACACGATGAGCAGTGGCGGATCATCGCTTTCAAGGAGCTCTGCAGTCGGAGCGAACAGCCGCTCTTCAAAGTTGCGACGCGCCGCATCCAGGCCGCCGTGCATCACCCACGAATCGAAGTTCGGCTGCACGGCTGCAACACGCACCGAGCGTGGCAGCGCGTCGGAGTAGTTGCCGCGGTTCGCCGGCCAGAACATCGCGATGAAGAAAAACGCACCAGCGAACACGCGCATGCGCGGATCGATCAACTGCAGCCCGAGTTTCCACTTCCACCACGCGCACGCCAGCAACACCCCCACCATGCCGACCAGCAGGTTGCCGAAGGCCTCAGTGCCTGAATGAACCGGGTTTAGGAAGGCAGGCCACGCATAGAACGCATAGACCGGCTGCCCGTGCGGGTAGCAAATCTCAGGCATGTGCGCGCGCAGCCACGCCATCCCCGCGACGACGGTCCCGCCGATCACCATCACGTGAAGGAACCGCGCGTGCGGCACCACGCGCCGAGCAACCCACGCGCCGAGCAGCCAATACAGCCCGCCGACCAATCCCACGGCGATCCAGATTGGCCACAAGATGTGCCGCAAATCCCGCGACAGCAGAAGCATTTGCAGCGCGCCGAACACGTAGCTTGCGCGCAGCGGCCTGCTGCTCCCGGCCCGCAGCTGCGCCCGGTGGCCGGGATACTCCACCGGCGGCCGAGGGCCCACGACCAGCATCCACCAGCACGCGATGCCAAACGGCGTCAAGAACGCTGCGAGCGCCCAGGGCATGGGCGGAAGCGCGGTGCTGTGCGAATTCGCGGCCCAGGACGCCACTCCCTGCGGCGCGCCAAGCTCCAGCAGCGCCACGCCAACGAACAACAGCATCCAGCCAAACGGCCCGCGTCGGGGCGCAGGATCGCCTGGCTGACCGGGCTTCACTGCGCGCCTGCAGGGCCAGCGAAACAGCTCTGCGCGGCGAAGGGCAAAACCGCGAGCTGATCCACGTCCTCCGAACTCTGCTCGGGCGGCACCAGCGCGAACGCATTGGCATCGAGCAAGGTGAACGGATCGCCGCTGGGACGCACGGGCAGCACGGCAACCTCAAGTGCACCGTCCGCTGATTGGATCAACCGCGCCGGCACAGCCTGAAGGCGAAAGTTCGCGCGGAACGCCGCGCCCGTACGCTTGGCCACCAAGGGTGCCGCGGCATACACCTCGCGACCGCGCGCGCCGTCGATCGCGGCGCCGACCCTCCGCGGAAGCTCCACGAGCATCGGTTCAACGAACAGCTTGAAGCACGTCACGCACGACGCCGGATTCCCCGGCAGACCGAACACAAACGTCGACTGCACGGCCTCGCCGCTACCTTTCGTGCGCACGCCGAAGAACGTCGGCTTGCCCGGCTTCAGCGCCACGCCATGGAAGTTCGCCTCGACACCAAGCTCCGCGAGCGTCGCGTGCACCAAGTCGTGGGTGCCTTTCGAGATGCCGCCGATGGTCAGTACCACATCCGCTTCGGCGATGGCCCGCTCAAGCAAGGCGCGCAGCGCGACGGGTTCATCCGGAGCGATGCCATAGGAACGAGCCTCGCCGCCCGCAGCTTCGATCCAGGCCTGCAGCGCTGGGGTGTTGCTGTTGCGCAGCTGATGCGGTTCCGGCGTTTGCTCGATCGGCACGACCTCGTCACCGGTCGCGACTACGGCGACCACGGGACGAGGCATCACCTGGACCTGCACGATCCCGAGCACTGCCAACGCACCGACCTCCGCTGAGCCAAGCAGCGTCCCCGCGCGAAGCAGGCATGCCCCCTCCTGCACCTCGGAACCAGCACGGCGAATGTTCGCACTCTGCTGCACCTCACAGTCGACCGTGACGGAGTCGCCGTCGTACCCATCGGTGTGCTCCACCGGCACCACTGCGTCGACGCCCCCTGGCACCACCGCGCCGGTCATGATGCGCACGGCCTGACCGACGGGAACGGTTCCCGGATAGGGGTGGCCAGCCAAACTCTCGCCGACCACCGGCCAGGTCTGTCCCGATCGCGTCCCATTTGCGGCCGTGTCGGTCGAGAACGCGACACCGAAACCGTCCATTGCGGAGCGGTCCGTAGCCGGCCAGGGCCCATCTGCCAGGATGTCGCTGGCCAGCACGCGACCGACGACTGAAGCCAAGGGGACGGTTTCCACGCCGCGTCGGCCACAGGGCCTACTCAGGTCGAGTGCCGCGCCGATGCGCTCTCGAGCATCCGCCAACGAGACCAGCCCGCTCATGACCACTCCCCGCGAGCAGACTCACCGTGGCGAGCAGGTCCCATCGTTCTCAACTCGTTCTGCGCGTACCTGCTCATGCGCCCGTAGTGTGCACGAACGCGGGCCTCACTCCACTAGTCTTGCCCAACCGTCGATCGGCCTGCGAAACTCGCCCCACCCGCCATGACCGAACCTGCCCCGAGTTCTTTCATCTCCCTACGGCCCGCGCTCTGCGCGGCGCTCGCCGGGCTCGTGCTCTGCGCCGCGTGCAGTGGAGACACCCAAGCCAGCGGCCAAGATGACGCGGAACGCGAAGACGTCACCCCCTTGGTCCGCGTCGCCGTCCTGACGAAGCGCGAGGTGCAGCGCGAAATCGAAACCACCGCATACCTGGAGTCCGAGCACCGAGTTCCGGTCTACCCCCGGGTCGGTGGCCGGGTTGACTCAGTGCCGGTCGACGAAGGCGACATCGTCAAGAAGGGTGACCTGCTAGCGGAGATCGACGACCGCGAGGCGCGTTCCGCCCTCGACCAGCTCGAGGTCAGCCTGGAGACAGCCAAGATCGCTGAGGAACTCGCCGAGTTGGAAGTGGAAGCCGCGGCAAGACGCGTGACGAAAGCGAAGATCGACACCCGTCAAGCGCAGTCCGACTTCGACCGCAAGAGCGGCATGAACAAGGACATCATCGCG
>CBESZZ010000475.1:0-3792 GCA_965534055.1 uncultured bacterium
GGCCATGAGGTTGGAGCTGGGGGTGGAAAGGTTGACGGTCCTAGAGGACGAGACCTCGGCGATCCGAAGGCATACTATGGGCTCTACCCATGCTGCCAATCCGCAACGCTTTCGGAGTCGAGCCAACGCACGATGCCGCAGCCCAAGCACTGGAACAAGGCGAACTCCAGCACCCGGCCTGCCTTCCGCAGGGCCATTGATTCGGCCACTATCCTCCCCATGCGCATCCTCGTGACCGGCGGCGCCGGCTTTGTCGGCTCCCACCTTGCTCTCAGTCTGGCGGCCTCCCGGTCTGGGGCCACGGTGACCGCTTTCGACAACCTGAAGCGTCGGGGCAGCGAGCTCGCGCTCGAGCGACTGCGTCAAGGCGGCGTGGGGTTTGTGCATGGCGACATCCGCAATCCGGCGGACTTCGACGAAGCCGGCGCGTTTGACCTCCTTCTGGAGTGCTCGGCCGAACCGTCGGTTCACGCCGGCTACGGGGGCAGCCCCCGCTACCTGATCGACACCAACCTGGGCGGCACGGTGCACTGCCTCGAGGCGGCGCGCCAGCACGGGGCGGGCGTGGTCTTCCTGTCCACCAGCCGGGTCTACCCGATCGCCGGTGTGCGGGATTTGCCGCTGGAGACCAAGGGCGAGCGGCTGGTTCTGCCCGCTGGCGCCACGGGAACCGGTTGGTCCGAGCACGGCATCGCGGAGGATTTCCCGATGGGGGGTTCCCGGTCGATGTACGGCGCAACGAAGTTGGCCTCCGAGCTGCTCGTCGAGGAGTACTGCGCGATGTACGACATGCCCGCGGTCATCAACCGATGCGGCGTTCTTACCGGACCCTGGCAGATGGGGAAGGTCGACCAGGGCTTCTTCGTGCTCTGGGCCGCTCGGCATCTCTATGGCGGGAAGCTCGGCTACTCAGGATTTGGTGGTCTCGGCCACCAGGTTCGCGACCTTCTGCACGTCGCCGACCTACACAGTCTGGTGGAGCGCCAGATCGACCGCTTGGACAGCCACCGCGGCGAGATCTTCAACGTCGGCGGTGGCAAGGACGGAAGCGTCTCTCTGGCAGAACTGACGGGCTACTGCCACGACCGTATTGATGGTTCGAAGCTCGAAATGAGCAGCGATCCGGACACCAAACCCGCGGATATCCCGTGGTATGTTTCCGATTCAAGGCGAGTGGCGAAGGCCTACGATTGGGCCCCCCAATACTCGGTCACGGACACGTTGGACGATGTCCTGACCTGGTTGAAGGATCACCGCGCCGTCCTCGAGCCGATTCTCAGCCGTTAGTCCCCCTGGCGACCCCACCGGGTTAGCCTGTCGCGCGATCCCGCTTGAGCGGGAACTCCCTGTCGCCACACCCCTCGCGATCTCGCTAGAGAGCATTCATGACCGTCGCCATCATCACGGGCGCTGCCGGACTCATCGGCGCCGAAACCGCTCGTTTCTTCTCTGCGAAAGGCTTTGACGTTGTCGGCATCGACAACGACATGCGCAGCTATTTCTTCGGCGAGGAGGCGAGCACCGCATGGGCTCGCAAAGACCTCGAAACCAGCCTGAAGAACTACACCCACGTCGCGGATGACATTCGCGACGAAGGGGCGATGAAGGCACTGTTCCAGAAGTACGGTTCGTCCATCGGAGCGATCGTGCACACCGCTGCGCAGCCATCCCACGACTGGGCAGCGCGCGAGCCGTTCACCGACTTCACGGTGAACGCCAACGGCACGCTGAACTTGTTGGAGCAAGCGCGTCAGTATGCTTCCGAAGCCACGTTCATCTTCACCAGCACGAACAAGGTGTATGGCGACCGGCCGAACACGCTGCCATTGGTCGAGACCGACACGCGTTGGACCTTGAGTCCCGACCACGAATACGCGGAGCACGGCATCGACGAGAACATGAGCATCGATGCCTCCACGCACTCGATCTTCGGCGCGTCCAAAGCGGCCGCCGACATCATGGTGCAGGAATACGGGCGCTACTTCGGCATGAAGACCGGGTGCTTCCGCGGTGGATGCCTGACTGGCCCAGGCCACTCAGGGGCTGAACTGCACGGCTTCTTGGCCTACCTCGTGAAGTGCGTCATCACCGGTCGTCCCTACACGGTGTTTGGCTACAAGGGCAAGCAGGTCCGCGACAACATTCACTCGTCTGACTTGGTCAACGCCTTCTGGGCCTTCCACGAGAACCCACGCGTCGGCGAGGTCTACAACTTGGGCGGCGGAGTCGATTCCAACTGCTCGATGTTGGAGGCGATTCAGATCTCCGAGAAAGTCGCCGGCAAGAAGCTCGAGCACACCTACAGCGAGACGAATCGCACCGGAGACCACATCTGGTGGGTGAGTGACCTGCGGAAGTTCAAGAGCCACTTCCCGGACTGGAAGCTTCAATACGGCGTCCAGGAGATCATCCAACAGATCCATGATGCGCTCATGGTTCGAGAGCAGAGCTAGGCGAGTTGGTCATGGAAGTCCGCACGCTCGCTGAATGGGAACAGGCCGGCCAGAAGGGCGTGTTGTCTGTGGTTATCCCTGCTCACAACGAGGAAGGGCAGATCCGCGAAACGGTCTTGGGTCTGCACAAGACCTTGTCCGACGCGGAGATCAAGCACGAGATCCTCGTCGTCAACGACAACAGTACCGACGGCACCGTGCCGGAGCTTCGACGGTTGTTGGATGAGGTCCCAGGCTTTCGGTGGGTGAACAACGAGCCTCCCCACGGGTTCGGTTTCGCGGTCCGACGCGGCCTCGCGGAATTCTCCGGCGAAGCCGTCTGCATCGTGATGGCAGATGCGTCGGATGGTCCGGACGACGTGGTGAAGTTTTGGCGCAAGATCGAAGAAGGCTACGACTGCGCGTTCGGGTCCCGGTTCATGCGCGGCGCGAAGATCGAGGGCTACCCCTGGTTCAAACGCGTCATCAACCGGACCGGCAACTTCTTCATCAAGTGCATGTTTCTCATGCGCTACAACGACACGACGAACGCGTTCAAGATGTTTCGTCGCGAGGTCATTGCCGGCGTGCAGCCGCTCTTGGCCTACCACTTCAACCTCACGGTCGAGCTGCCGTTGAAGTCGATCGTCCGCGGCTACAAGTACGCGGTGGTTCCAAACTCGTGGTACGGACGCAAAGAAGGCGTGTCCAAGTTCTGAATCCGCGAGATGGGGTCTCGGTACCTCTTCATCATTCTTTATTGCTGGTTCGAGAAGCTGCTCACGCGGAAGGACTACATGAAGGACGCGGAGTTCCGGCGCACGCAGTTGCAAGTCTGGCCTCGCTGACCGTGGTCGCGACGGCGGGCCTTTTTGGAAAGGTCATGAGGCCACGCCATGAAGGCTGACGAACTCGGATTGCGCGATACGCAGCGTCCACGCCCCCGGAAAGACACGAGCGAAGCGGTGGGACTCCCGTCGCCTCCTCGTTCGTGGATCAGACGCTTGGGGTTGGCGCTCCTCTTCCTGCTGGTCTTTCTGACCACGATCGAAGTTCCGACCTACGCAGGGTGCAGTGGTGGAGATTGCGCGTGGGCGATGCTCTACGGGCACTTCCTCGCCACGGGAGCTCAGCCGGGGATCGACTACGTCTTCAACTACGGCCCGTTCGGCTACCTGCTGACTCACGTCTACCATCCCGACCTGTTCGCGCTGCGAGTTGGTTGGGGCTTGGTCTTCGCGGTTTCGTTCGCCGGCATCGTCACCGGGCTGGTGGGCATGATGCGTGGAGGCCCTCTCCGCGGGCTCACTGTGCCCGTCGTGTTCGCGATCGGAGTCTTGGCGATGCCAACGCTCTGGGA
>CBESZZ010000476.1:0-3773 GCA_965534055.1 uncultured bacterium
GAATGGTGGCATGCCGTGGGCGTGGCGCTCGACCGCGGGGTTGCCGCGGTCGAGGGACTTCATCCGCAGCAGGGCGCCCAGCGCGCGCTGCGTGCCGGTCGCGCCCAGCGTGATGATCAGGCGCGCCTTGGTGGCGTCCTTCTGGCCGCGGCGCAGCGCGGCCTCGACGACGTTGCCGGCGTCTTCACCGTGCAGGAACCGCAGCATGCGGCCCGCGGCGCGTGGCCAGCGCGGGTCTTCGATGCGAGGAATCGCGACGAGCAATGCTTCGTCGAGATCCGCCGCAGGCTGCAGCACGCAGAGCTCAGCGAGTGCGATCTTGAACGGGATGTCTCCGTCCTCCGCAGCCATGCGCAAAGCCAGGTTGCTCCAAGCAACGTTGGAGATCTCAGCGCGGAACAGTTCGTTCTCGGCAAGAGCTTGGCCGGCTTCGATGCGGGTCTCTGGTGTGTTGCCCAGCGCGACCTTCAGCAGGCCTTGCACCGTGGTGCGAGGAGCCACACCGTCCCTAGATCCGAGCAGGAGCTTGGCGAACGTGACGTAAGGGTCGTTGCTGCGGTCTTCCGGCTTGACCAGCTTCGGGTTGCCGCCGGGATGACTCTGCAGCTTGAAGCAAGGCCGCAAATCGCCGGGGATGCCCAAGCGGTCCGCTTGCGCGCCGATGTCGCGCAAGTTGTAGAGATGCACGTCGCCGGGCTTGGGGTGCTCGTGACGACACACGCCAACCGTTTCGACGACGGTGATGTGGGTCGGCAGCGCGTCGCCGGAGGTGGTGAGCGTCTCGAGGACCTCGAGCGTGTGCAGCATCAGCCGGTTGCTGAACGGGGTCTGCCGCACGTGGCGTGCGGTGACCACCGTGTCGGCGACCGCGACCGCGCGACGCAGCAGGGCTTCGCCAGTGGCCTGCACGCTCAAGTCGCGGACAGGAACAGCGGCCGGAGCCGGTGCAGGAACGGGATCTTGAGCGGTGAGGGAAGCGTGCGGCAGCATCGTTGCCACAGGGAAGATCAGAGTGAGAAGTGCCAGGGAGCGCATTGGGAAGCCTCGAAGGGAGTCCGTGAATTCGGGTGGAGTGCGTTGGGGTGCGTTCATGTCAGTTGCCGTAGAAGGCCTTCTGCTGCAGGTACGCGCGGTTGAGCGAGTTGAACCCCGTCGCCGCTTCCAAAGTTGAGGTGAACCCCAGCGACGGGCTCATGATGTTGGTGCCCGGCGTAAAGTCGTTGCGGATGTGACCGCTGCTCGAGCCAGGGAAGTTGAATGAGTCGCCGCCATATAGGCCGGTTGGCATCGGGCCGTCTTCGACCAGACCAACCGAGTGGCCGCACTCGTGGGCCGTGACCACCGAGGTGAAGCGTGCCAAGCGCGAGATCGCCGCGTCGATGGCCATGCTGCGGGCGTCCGTGAGCGTTCCGTTCAGGCGATCGCCATCCAACGGGTCGTTGCCGATGGGGGTGCCGGACCGGTCTGGGGACAGCGGGTCGAAAGTCATGCGGAACAGGCTGGCAGGTGACGAAGCGAAGCCGTCATCCACAATCGTGTGCAAGAACACACCAAGGCGCGTGCCGCTCATTTGGAAGTCTTCCACGCAGTCGTTGTCCTGCGTGGTGTTGTTCGGATCGAAGATCGCCACACCAAGGACCCCAGAGGTGCCGGTGGTGTCGGCCGAACCGGCGATGCAGATCTGCGAGAAGCCGAAGCTGTTGTAGGCCGTGAAACCGGGGCCGGCCGGGAACGCACCCGGCGACGTGAACGTGAAGACGATCGGCGCGCCGACGTAGAACGCTTCGAGCTCGGTCATCAGGCCGTCACGGAACTTGCCCAGTGTGACCTGGTTCGAGTTCATGCTTCCCGAAACGTTGCCGATCGGCGTCGTGCTTTGCATTCCGAGCACGAAGAGCATGTCTTCGATGTCAGGACGGCCGTTTGGCGTGGCCGTGACTTGCACCGGGTTGCTGGGCGAGGACAGGTTCACGGTGAACCGCTCGATGTCACGGGACATGTCGAGGAACCAGGTTTGGTTCGGGTTGGTCGTCGTCTCAAATGGCTGCAGCGCGTCCGTGAAGGCTCGCACCATGACTGACGTCGTGCTCGTCGACGACAGCATGCCCGAGGTATCTGCGATCGTGGCTTCGAAGGACGTCGCGCCGTCGGGGAAGGTTACGGTCCCAGGAACCGTCCATGTGGCTCCGGTCATGCTGGCTTGCGCGAGCGTGAGGAATGGCACGAGGTTCGTCCCGATGGGCTGCGATGCGCCGTTTGTGGTGACCACCTGACTTGCAGTGATGATCGTGCGGCTTGGGTCGACGGCGGTGGTCGGATCACTGAATGTGAGCGCGAACTCGAAGCCGTTTGCCGGGACCTGCATGGTGCCAGCGGCGGCGCCTGAACCGTTGAGTTCTGCCACAACCGCGTTCATCGCAAACGATGATAGGATTGGCGAGTCGCCGTCGCCGGCGAGAATGACCACGGTGTCACTGCCGGTCACCACGCCGCCGTTTGAGTTGATCAGATCGTTGGTGGGCGCGACGGTGATTGTCGTGGTACCAGGCGTGATCGCCACGTTCTGTCCGAGCGTGACACGCATCGAACGACCGTTCTCCACTGTCGGTGGGTTCGGCTGATCGCCCAGGGACGAGCCGCTCGAAAGCGTGATGTCCATGTCGTCGACGTTCGCACCTGCGTTCAGCGTGATGTCATTGCTGAAAGTGAGCAGCAGCGAGTCGCCGGCTACAGGGGTCGCCGTGCTCCCCACAAAAGCTGCGGCCACAATGGTCAGGATCGAAGATGCCGGTGCTGAGTCGCCCGAACTCGAACAACCACCTGCGGCGATGCAAAGGAGCACCCCAGCAACGCAGGAGCTGGTCACTTTCGAGGCCGTGAGAAGGGGGAAGCGTGGGATTGCCATGGTTCTTGGGGATGCGCAAAAGCGGCGATTCGACGGGGTAGCGAACTCGGGTAGTCGCCTGAATGCCCCGTGTCATCGCATCATCTCGCCCCTTCATCGGCAGATCTGCTGGCTTTCCCTAGTTCCTCTCGTGTTTTTTCCAACAGCCCGACCCAAGAACGCTGCAAAACGCCGCAAAAAACCACTGGCCGTGTCCGCGATGCCAGGGGGCGCACGCCTAGGGGGGATTGCCCGATCTCAATGTTCCCGCGTGCGTTACCGAACATCGGCTCAGCAAGGATCGGGGCGGGGCAACCAGGGGACGGGACAGAATTTCATGACTAAGCTTGCAGTGGGCGAAGTCGTCCAGGGGTACCGGATTAGCCGGTTCCTGGGACGCGGCGGATTTGCATCCGTCTATCTAGCCCAACATGAAGAGTCAGGCGAGAAGGTCGCTCTGAAGGTGGGCCGCGCGTCCGGAGGCGGCCGTCAGGTCACCCGGTTGCTCGAGGTCACTTCTAGGCGTTCCGAAGACGGCGTGAGTCCAGATGAGCTTCCTGGGGAAGCCGTTTTTCTGGAGTCCAGCGGCGCACGCATCGACTTGTTCGATGCAGAGGAAGTGCGCGCTGTGCTTGCGGCTGAAGCGGACCTGCTGACCGGGATCGAACACGACAACCTGGTGCAGTTCAGGGAACGGTTCGACTTCGACGGCAAGCCGGTGCTGGTCACCGACTACGTCCGTGGCAAGACGCTCCGCGAGAAGATCCGCGGACTCGAGGGGATTCATTTGAACTGGTTCCTCGCGATCACTAGAGCGCTGGTGAGCATGCGGGATGCCGGGACGTTGGAATACCACCGGCTCGAGTACGACTTCAAGATCACCGCGCAG
>CBESZZ010000477.1:0-3746 GCA_965534055.1 uncultured bacterium
GTCCTCCACGGCGACAACCGGGCGTTGGCGATAGCGCGGATGGATCAAGTCGTGCACGAACGAGATTGGCAAGCCGGCGACCAGTGTCAGCTCGATGTCTTCCCAGTCTTCGTCGGTGGTGTTGTCGACCAGTGCCCAGCCCTCCAGGCTGGTCTTGTTCGCGTCTTCGTCGAGATCCACCCGGTACGAAGCCTTCCACACCGGTGCTTCGACCGTGTAGCCGATCACCAACGTGCGGGTGCCTTCACCGCGGGCGAAGACGGTGACCTCCTTGCGGTCTTCTTGCTTGGAGGCGATGGCGGCGGCGAACAGGTGCTCGAGTTCGCGGCGCAGAACCTCATCCAGGACCTCGATCCCGCGCACTTCCTCCAGCGCGTAACGGCTCAGTGAACCCTCGCTTGAGGCCAAGCCAACGTAGCGACGCTCCGCGACTCCCGCGGGCGTGTGCTCCATCACTGATTCTACTCCGAGCAACCGACCCTCCACCGGCGATGGCGAAACGTCCATCCGCACGGGGGCGCCCTCCAGCTGCCGCAGCAGCGCGGTCATGGCTTCGCCGGGGGTCAGCCGAAACGGCGAGAGCTCGAGCTTCCGCGCCTCATCACCCGCGGATTCGTAGCCGATGCTCTGCACGCGCCCACCGCCCAGGTCGGCGACCACGAGCGACTTTAGGACGTCGTTCATCTCGCGGGACTGGAACCGGAGTTTCACCTCGGTCGACCCCTCGACGTCCCCCCGCCGCTCGAAACAGGCAATCCCATGCTTGAACAACACAACGCAGCGAATCGGCAACATGGCGACCATGACACGGGGACGGCGCCGCGGATGCCAGCAATCGATTCAGGTTCTGGTGTGGAAGCCGCGATCCCGCGCCAGAAGACTGCACTGCGCTCGTTCATCGACTACAAACCCGCCATGCAAAGCCGACGAAGTTCACCCCCGACACCCCCCCAGGCATCTCCGGCCACGCGACGCGTCTCGCGCGCAGCGCAATACGCGGTGGTTGCTTCCGCAGGCCTGCTCTGGGCAGCCTGCAGTTCAATGCACAACGTTCCTGATCGCGGAGACCGGGGCATTGAAGTCGTGACGCCGCTCAGTGCGGTGCGGCCTGGCGTGGCCCGCGAACCATCAAGCCCGAGCGTCGACACGCACAGCTTCGCGCGACCTGAACAGGTTCGGGTGACGCACGTGCAGCTCGATCTGACGCTGGACTTCGACAAGCGGGAGGTCGATGGAGTCGCGACCCTGTCGTTGGATCGCACCGATCCCTCGGCACCGCTTTATCTCGATAGCGACAAACTCTCGATCCAGTCCATCATGGGCATGGACAAGTCGGGACTCCTCACGCAGCGCTCGTTCGAAATCGGTGTCTCTGACGCGGTGGTCGGCACTCCGATCCGCGTCGCTCTTGGCAGCGACGACACCTCGGTGGTCATCATCTACACCACCAGCCCAGATGCGGCGGCGATGCAGTGGCTCGACCCTGAACAGACCTCCACGGGCAAGCACCCGTTCGTCTACACGCAGGGCCAAGCGATTTTGACGCGCAGTTGGATCCCGCTTCAGGATTCGCCGGGCGTGCGGGTGACCTACGACGCAACGGTTCACTGCCCCGCCGAACTGCGCACTGTGATGAGCGCCGAGCAAAGCGAGCAAATGCCAGACGGCAGCTACCGATTCTCGATGAGCCGCGCGATTCCGCCGTACCTCATTGCACTTGCGTGCGGCGAACTGGTGCGCGCCAAGATCTCGCCGCGCGTCGCGGTCTACGCCGAACCGCCGGTCATCGATCTCGCTGCAGCCGAGTTCGAAGACACAGAAGCGATGATCCAAGCCAGTGAAGAGATGTTCGGCCCCTACCGGTGGGGTCGCTACGACATGCTCGTGCTGCCGCCGTCCTTCCCGTTCGGCGGCATGGAGAACCCTTGCCTCACGTTCGCCACGCCGACGATTCTCGCGGGTGACAAGTCGCTGGTCGGGTTGATCGCACACGAACTCGCCCACTCCTGGTCGGGCAACCTGGTCACGAACGCAACTTGGCGCGACTTCTGGCTCAACGAAGGCTTCACGGTCTATCTCGAGCAGCGGATCATGGAACGAGTCTACGGCGCTCCGCGCTCCGCGATGGAGACGCTGCTCGGCATGCGTGGCCTGAAGGACGAGCTGGCCGAGCTGCCGCGCGAGGACCAAGTGCTCCACATCGACTTGGTCGGACGCAATCCTGACGACGGGATGACGACCGTGGCCTACGACAAAGGCGCGGCGTTCCTGCGTCGCCTCGAAGAAGCCTTTGGTCGCAAAGCGTTCGATGAGTTTCTGCAGAAGTGGTTCAACCAACACGCTTGGCAGAGCCTGACAACCGATCGTTTTCTGACGTTCCTGAACCGCGAGCTTCTGCGCCGCAATCCGGAAGCAGCCGCGCTTGTGGACGTGGACGAGTGGGTGAATTCGCCGGGTCTGCCCAGCGACGCGCCCATGCCCAGGAGCCCCGCGTTTCAGGTCGTGAACCAAGCGCGCGAGGCTTGGCTTGGCGGTGCGGACGCCCATGGCCTGTCCACCGCTGAGTGGAACACGCAGCAGTGGCTGCACTTCCTTGCCTTGATGCCAGAGTCGGTCGGTGCAGCGCGCATGACGAAACTCGACGATGCGTTCCGGTTCACCCGCAGCAAGAACTCAGAGATCTTGGCTAGCTGGCTAAAGCTGGCGATCGTGAACGACTACACGCCGGCGATGCGACGATTGGACTTGTTCTTGATGACCGTTGGGCGACGGAAGTTCTTGGTGCCGTTGTATGCAGCACTGAATGAGCACAATCCGGCCAAAGCCAAAGAGCTCTATGACCGCGCGCGGCCTCGGTACCACGCGGTGTCGCGCGGTACGTTGGACGACATGCTGCGCGGAGAAGAGTAGCGATCTGGCGGTCCTTCGGGCCGCCACGGGATCTGCTTCGCGAACACACCCAGGCCAACAAGCGAGGTCCGCGGCCGCGAACCACAAGGCCCGCGGCGAACCGTGCAGCCGTTACCTCGCGGCGGCCGCAGCCTTGCTCATCAGGTCTGCCGCGTCATGACCCGCACGCGTACCGGCAAAGTCCTTCTCGATCTTGCCGAGCATCTTGAGGATCTGCTCGCTCTTCTTCTTGTTGGCTTCGGCCAGCTGCATCGTCAAGGTTTTCACCATCTTCTGGCCCTTGATGACGCGCTGGACCTCTTTGTCCGCCTTGAGTTCGTCGAGGATCGCCTTCGCATCGGCGGCGAGTTCGTGGCGGCCAAGACCCTTCGCAAGATCTTTGGCCAGTGACTCTGCCGTGAGGTAGTCACCCATGAGCTGCGCTTCGCTCGCCACGCTGATCAACTCGTCGATGTAGTGGCTGGTCTCAGCGAAGCACTCTCCGCCGACCTTCTCGGCGGACTTGAGTGCGCCGTCGAAGTCGGACTTCAGCAGGGTCGAGGCAACCTTGCGCTGATCCTTGGGATACTCGAAGAGCGGACGCGGCAAGGTACCGGTCAGGTGCTTCGCGATCATGTTCGCTTTGAGCTTGGACGGGTGACCCGTCCACAGGACGTCACCGCGCGGGCCGATCAACGCGGCGGATGGATAGCCGCGGGCGCCCAGGCTGCGCATCAGCTTGCCGCTCTTGTCGTAGGCCGCCCGCAGCTGTAACTCGTCGTCGATCTTGGTGACGCCGACCCACGCGCCCCCGTCGTAGGGCTTCATGAACAGCGGGTCGCCGATCTCCTCACCGA
>CBESZZ010000478.1:0-3741 GCA_965534055.1 uncultured bacterium
CCGGCTTCATCAGGAGCATTCATCCCATGGACGACCGCCAAAGCGGCCAAATCAACGTTTTCGCCTTTCTCATCTTGCTGGTGCTGTTTCTCGGCGCCGTCGGCTTCAGCTACGTGACGCTCGACGAAAAGACCAAAGGTGCGGAGACGATTGCTGAGCTGCGTGAAGAAATCTCGATCACGAACAAGCGTTTGCGCCTCCAAGAGGACTACATCGAGGACATCACCGCGCCCATCGGCATGAAGGGCACCTACTCGGGCCGTCAGCGGACCATGGCCGACTACGATGGTGAGACACTCACCGCCGTCGCCGATCCCGCCCAGGTCCAGGCGTTCATGCAGGAGTCTGCAGGTTCGTTCGGTGTGCCTAAGATGGACACGATCGCCGCCCTCATGGGTCAGGTGAAGTCCCGTCTCGACGCCTCTGAGAAGGGTGCATCCACTGCGAGCACCGCAAGGGACACCGCGATCAGCGAGACGCAGGCATTCCAGACCCAGCTCGCCGAAGCGACGACCGGACACCGTTCGGCAGTCCAGGACCTGAACACTCAGGCCACCGACGCGAAGAAGGCCTACGACCAGAACGTTCAGGAAGTTCAGAACCAACTGAACTCGACGCGTGAAGACGTGCGGTCGAAAGTCAAAGAGATGACGACCTTCCGCGAAGACTTCGCCTCGGAGAAGCGCAAGCTCGTCCGTGACCTCGAGGTCACCAAGGCCACGAGCATCGCGATCCTGGAAGCAGACAAGCTGAAGTCGCCACCCGACCTCGCTGATGGCAAAGTCATCGCCGCCCAGCCGGGTGCGAACTACGCCGTGATCGATCTGGGCCGCAACGACCAGCTCACCAAGGGCACGATCTTCCGCGTCTACGCCAAGAACGGCGCCGCGATCAAGTCTTACGCCCGGGTTACTTCGGTCGATTCGGACACCGCCAAGGTCTACCTCTACGACATCGTCGATCCTGTCGCTGGCCCGATCAGCGTTGGCGACGAGCTTAAGAACGAGCTCTACGACCCCAACTATCGCCGCACGGTGACGTTGATCGGTCGCTTCGGCTTCCCTTACAGCCGCACGCTGGTGGAAGCGACGCTGCGCTCGCTCAACAACCAGGTGGTCAGCGAATGGCGTCCGGGTGTTGACCTGGTCATCCTCGGCAACGATCCGATCAACGAGGCCGGCAACGGCTTCGTCGACCTGACCGCCGACAAGGACTACCAGGCCGCAGTGAAGTTCGGTGCCGAGTTCGCTCCGCTGCAGAAGATCAAAGACTTGCTCAACCGCGACAACTGATCTGCTGACGACCAGGCGCTGCATTCGCAGCGTTTTGGTTCCTGCCGAGGCCCGCGCCAAGTGATCGAAATTCGGTCGTCTGACGCGGGCCTCGCGCATGTACTGATCGGGGCGAGGACGAGGACGGATTCTGGGGAGCCGCGCGGATAGAGTTCGTCCGCGATGAGCGTCGATCAGCCACCTCCGGACTCCAAGGACTCCGACTCACACGCAGAGTCGGTTGGCGGTTCTGCGTCTGGTGTCGACTCGGGCAAAGACGCGGGCAAAGACTCGGGCAAGCCGGGCGACGAAGGCGATGAGCTCTCGCGGATGTCGTTCGGCGACCATCTCGACGAGCTGCGCAAGCGTCTGGTCCGAGCCATGCTCGCGATCGTGATTGCGGTGATGGCTTTGGTGCCGTTCAAGCAGCAGGTCACCGAGATCATTGTGTCGCCGTATCGGCAACTGTGGCTCTACGGCTACGAGGAATACCTGGGCGACCTCGACGAGCGTCATGACGCGGGCACGCTGCATTCCGCCGAGGAAACCTGCTGGGAATGGAACCAAGTGAACTCCGCCGAAGTGATCGCTGGCACCTTCCCGCTGCACGAGTGGGTGCGCGACAAGGGTGGCTTCCAGATGCCCTACGAACTCATCGCTACTGGTGGGGTGAAGGACTTCTGGGTGTTCATGAAAGCGGCGCTGATCTTCGCCCTAGCGGTCTCTTCGCCGGTGGTTGTGTGGCAGATCTGGGCGTTCATTGGGGCCGGTCTGTACAACCATGAACGGAAGACGTTCTACAAGTTCTTCCCGTTCGGAATGGTGCTGCTGATCGCGGGAACTCTGTTCGGCTACTTCCTCGTAGTACCGACCGGTCTGTACTTCCTGATCCGGTTGATGAACCCCGGACTCGTGCAGGTGATGCTCACCATCGACGAGTATTTCTCGTTCCTGTTCACGCTCACCTTGGCGCTCGGGCTCGTGTTTCAGCTGCCGTTGGTGATGGTGGCTGTGCAGAAGGTTGGTCTGGTGACGCACCAAGGCTTCAAGAAGAACTGGCGGTTCGTGATCCTCGGGTTCTTCGTGTTCAGCGCGGCGTTCACGCCGCCTGACCCGTTCACGCAAGTGATGATGGCTGCACCGCTCACCCTGCTCTACGGGCTTGGGCTGGTGCTCACGCACCGAATTGCCAAGGCGTCGGGCGAGCTGGCAGCGACCAACCCTCCAGCGGGCTCCGCATGAGTGCACCGCGGGGTGCGCGCCCTGTAGCCGAGGTGCTCGCGATCGGCGATGAGTTGGTCTTCGGCAGCGCGCTCGACACCAACAGCAAGTGGTTGGGCCGCCGGTTGGAGAACGCTGGCTTCGATGTGACGCAGTTCACCGTCGTGAACGACCGGCCCGCGGATTTGCTTCGCGCGTTCTCAGGCGCCGTGGAGCGTGCGGACTTGGTGATCGCGTCAGGCGGGTTGGGTCCGACGGAAGACGACCGCACGCGGGATGCGTTCGCACAAGTTGCGGGAGTGCCGCTACAAGAGGACGCCGGCACCGTGACTGCGCTGCACGCACTGGCCGCCAAGATGCGGCGCTCGTTGCCGTCCAGCAATCTGCGGCAGGCACTGTTCCCGCGCGGTGCGGAAGTGCTGCCCAACTCCTGTGGTTCCGCGCCGGGCATTTGGATGTCGATCGGCGATGCGCGCGCAGCGGCCACGCCGGGCGTGCCCCACGAGATGCGGGCGATGTACGACGAGGTGGTGCTGCCACGGATCCTGCGCGACTTCTCCGACCGTCTGCAACCCGCAGCCTCCAGGGTCCTGCAGGTGATGGGTTGGTCGGAAGCACATCTCGGCGAGGTGCTCGCGGAGTTCATGGATCCAAACGCCAACCCGCGGGTCGGCATCACCGCGAGTTTCGGCGCGCTGACGATCCGGGTCTTGGGTAGTGCACCCCAGCGCGACGAGGCTGAGGCCCTGTGCGCAGAAGTCATCGACCGCATGCGGCCGCTCGTCGCCGAGGTTCTGTTGTCCGAAGACGATACGGGGCTCGCGCACCAGGTCGTCGCACGGCTGCGAGCCGGCGGACACACCGTGACGGCCGCAGAATCTTGCACCGGAGGGCGCCTGTTGGCGGCGCTGACTGAGGTGTCCGGCGTGTCCGCGGTCCTGGAAGTCGGCTACATCACCTACTCCGACGCCGCGAAGTCTCGGGATCTTGGAGTCGACGCGGGGCTCTTGGCGGCACATGGCGCTGTGTCTGAGCCGGTGGCCGCAGCCATGGCCGAGGGCGCGCGGAAGCGAGCGGGCAGCGACTTCGCGGTGTCGATCACCGGCATCGCTGGGCCGAACGGTGGCACGGAAGAGAAACCGGTGGGGATGGTCTGCTTCGGTCTGGTTGGGCCGGGGTTGGCCCGCACGTGGACGCTGAAAACCGTGCCGCTGAGCCGTGGGTTCATCCAGGAGCGATCCGTCCAAGA
>CBESZZ010000479.1:0-3740 GCA_965534055.1 uncultured bacterium
TGGTGGCAGCATGATCAAGGGCCTGGATTCAGCCATCGAGCGCGTGATGCACGATGAGCTGGGCGGTGGCAAGGTGATCCGCATCGAGGAGCCGATCTATGGTGGCGCCAACGGTGCGCTGAAGATCGCCCACGACATGCCTGAAGAGTACTGGGAAAAGCTCAAGTAGAGGATCGACCCGTGACGCTCTGTCGCGGTCGATCGTCAGAGCAGTCCACGGGACATTTGTCGTGCTGTCTGGCGACACATCCCCCCGAAGTGGCTAACGTCGGGGCCAGAGACCGTCGCCCGGTCTTTGGTGCCCTCAGCGCCGCCAATCTTGGCGAGAGCGCATGAGGCCGCGCTTTCCACGCGTTGCGGCCCGACCCTGTCCGTGCGCAGACCCGATTCGTTGCTATGTCTGACCGCTGTGCCTTCTTGCTCGACTTGGAGAGCTTCTTCCTCGCACGGGAGGGAGTGAAGAAAGAGCAACGCCCCGGGGAGTTGTTCACCTTCAACGACGAGGCCAAAGACCTCGCGCGCCTGGTGCGAGAGCTTCAAGCCGACGGCCGCCTGGTGATGAGTCGTGCCTACGCCGACTTCCACACCCGCCGACCGACCGATGACGCCGAAAAGAAGTGGGACTTCTTTCTCGGGCAAACGCCACGCACCCTGATCAACGAGGGCTTCGAGCCCGTGCAGGTGTTTCGCTACCCCGGTGGAGCGAACCAAGGCACTGGCTGGATCCGGTTGGCGCTCGATGCGGTGAACCTGTTCCACACCGGATCGATCCAGCATTTCATTCTCGGGGTGGGAGACGTTGACGTCGTCCCACTCGCTCAGGAGCTTCGGTCGTTGGGCGCGAAGGTCACGGTTCTCGGCGTTGCCGATGCCACGGCCAAGGGCATCCGATTCGCCTGCGACGCATTCATCACGTTCGAAGACCTGTTGGAAAGCGAAGGCTTGATGGGCTCCGACCAGGCGCTCACTGAGGTTCGAGGCGCGCTTCGACAGTTGCTCTCAGGACGTGGCCCACTGCACTTCGCCTCGGTGCGCCCATTGCTCGCGACGAAGCTCGGTGCGCCGATTGAGCTGACTCGGTTTGGTTGCGAAACGCTGGGTGATTTCCTGCGACGGTTCGCTCCCCAGTTGGGAATTCGAGTTGAGCGCCAGGAGCAAGACTGGATGGTTGAGCTGCTCTCGGCAGGGACTGAAGCTGAGGGAGATTCGCCGGCGCCCGCGCGGCCGTTCCGACGCATGTCGGGCGAAGACGTGCACACGGTCTATCGGTACCGAGACTTGCTGCGCGCCCGCAATCCGAGGATCTACATCGTGCCCATGAGTGACTGGTGCACGATTACGGACCTTGTCTACGCGGAGGCTTCTTCTGCAGACCCGGAAGAGGAAGTTCTCGTGGTCTATCAGTCGCTGATGGATGACCTGATCGCGCGTCTGGAGGAGGACATGAACTCCGCGGACAAGAAGGTGCAGGCGACGATGTTCCAGCTATTCAAATCTGGCTGCTTTGTTTGTGCGGATGAGAGCGACGCGGAAGGGCGTCCGGACTTTCATTGGTCGAAGGATGCGCGGTTGACGGATGGGTTGGAGAGCGGCGAGGACATGCGGGTTCGGGTGAAAGACTTCATCGCGCAGACGCTGCGGCGAAGGTTGGACTCGGACTTCGGGGTTGGTGAGGTGAAGGCTGAGGTGTTTGGCGAGCTGTTGTTTGGTCAAAGCGCCTCGGACGACGAGCAAGCCGCAGTCCGCGACCTGCTAGCTCCGGATGGGAATGGTGGCACTGGTTCCTGACCGGTCGGCCGCCTCGCTAGTTTGGGTTGCTTGAGCCTTTGAGCTGATCGACGCAGAGAGGGATCACTACCCGGTGAGTGTGATGCGAAGAGTGCTTGGCGTTTCGCGCCGCGGCGTGCACCCATGACGCCATCGCCCACGGGTTCGCACCCCGCGATTGGAGGATGAGCAGCTGTTGAGCGCCATTCGAGAGTTCTGCCTAGAGTGTTGCGGCACCTGAGGGAGCCCGCACTTCCACGCGGAGCTGCCGTTCGACTGCTCGGCCGAGGCGAGATCAAGGTCATCGAGGATGCCGATCACATGACGACTCTCACCAAGCCGGAGTTCGGCAAGGCCACCGAAGAGTTTCTGCGTGCGAACAAACCGAACTGAGCCAAGACGCCGAACCAGGCGTTGCTGAAGACGCGAGGCGTCAGATCAGCGCTCCCGCCTGACTTGAGAGGCAACCAGGATGAACGCTGACGACGCCAGGCCTACGTTCAGCGCTGCCAGTCTTTCCGGATCACGCGGGTGGGGTAACGGTCGTGTTCGTGTCTTGAACGTCGTCGAGCAAAGCCTGGGCCACATGATCCTCGGCGGGAGTCCATTGCTCGCCGAAACCCACGAGGTTGATGGCGCCGAGAACCTTGCTCTCGCTTGCCTCAGCTGCGGGGACCGCCACGTGGATGCTTTCCCCGTGCAGCGTCCGTGCGATGATCGGGCGCTCAACATCGGTGAGCGCCTTCCCATCCAGAGCTCAGTCAGTGATGCCGAACTCGGAGGCTAGGATTTCCTTGAGGTCGTAGAAGTCGCGGATCTCAAAGTCCGCCCGCGTCGCACCCACGACCTCGGCGTACTTCCCCGACCGCCGACTCCGAACCGTGATCCAACCTTCATGGTTGCAAGGATCGATGTCATGCAGTGGGTTGTCCCCGACATACATCGTCTCCTCTGGCTTCAAGTTCAAGTTCTCCAACACCCGCCTGTACAGCTTCGGGTTGGGCTTGTTGAACCCGATCTGATCCGTGAAGAAGATCGCGCTCGGCGTGAGGAAGTCGTAGATCTTCAACCGGATCATCTTCTCCGCCTGCTTCACGGTCCAGCCGTGCGAGATGATGCCTCGCGTCAACTGGTGCTTGTTGCCGAGCCACTTCAGCACGTCGTACGCGTCGTCGTAGACCTGCAGTTCCTGCCACTTGGTTTGGTGGTAGGCGACGACGCCCGCGGCTACGAGAACCGCGGGGTTGTAGCCTTCAACCGCTTTGACCGGCAGCCGTGAGACGACCTTGTCGAAGTGCCCGGAGTAGTTGCTGGAGAACTCCGCGAGCACCTCTTCGAGCTCGCGCAGGCAAACTTCACGGTCTGCCTGAAGCCCGGCGGCGATCATGGCTTCGATCGCCGCCCGACGAGCCTTATCTGCAAACACCGAAGTGCTGAACAGGGTGTCGTCGATGTCGAAGAAGATCGCTTTCAGCGCGCGTCCCATGTGCGTGTTTGCGGCGTGGGGGCCGCGGGTATTCGGGGTGGAGTGCGTGGCGGGGGATCCAGGCGTCTGGTTTGCAGAAGCCGCCTGAGGAGAAAGGGCAGGGTGGTAAGCGCCGCTCCCGTCGGCACACGTTAACCGCGCACCGGTTGAGCAAGCCCGACTGGGCACAAAAAAACCCACGCCATCGGCGTGGGTTGTTGAAGCTCTTGGCGGCGCGTTTGCGCCGTCGCGCTACTTGGCGGTGGCTTCGCGGACGTCCGTGATGTTCGCGCGAACCATGACCATGAGCGAACGACTCTCGTCCGCCTGGCCTTCCTGCTTGAACAGGAACGAGATGATTGGCAGCTGTGCGAAGAGCGGCACTTCGGCGCGACGCTCAACGGTCAGGATGCGGCGCAGACCACCGATGAGCACCGATCCGCCGTCCGGCACCTTGGCCGTCGTCGAGAACTGAGTCACGGTCAGCAGCGGCAGCTGCAGCGTGACT
>CBESZZ010000480.1:0-3724 GCA_965534055.1 uncultured bacterium
CGCGGGATGCTGCTTCGCGCACCACCCTCAAGCATCGTGGAGGCCGGCGCTGAGCGGTTCTGGTTCCTGCCGGTGAGTCTGCTGATGCGGAAGAAGTATCAGTTCGACACGATGGCCGTCGCTCCCAAGGTTCACGTTCCCTCGCTGGTTCTCGTGGGCAGCGTCGACAGTGTCGTGCCCGTGCCCATGGCGCGGCGTGTGGCGGACGCCATTGCCAAGGACGGCGCTGTGCCGGTGCGCTTCGAAGTCATCGAAGGCCACGGGCACGGTGAGTTCAGCCTGAATCCCTATGGGGATGCGGAGTCGATCATCGAAGCATTCCTGCAGGAGTGCGGCGTGGCAAAGCGGTGACTTCGGGCGAGGTGCCGCTGGGACGTCGTGGCGCCTTCGTGCTGTTGCTTGGAGCCGTGGTTCTTTGCGGGTGGTCGTGGTCGCTGCTGGTTGACTTCGCCGCGTGGCCCGAGACGCGCGGCATGCGCGACGATGCGTACTACTACTTCGCCTGGGCACGCTCGGTGGCCGGTGGAACTGGGCCCGCTGCGTCTGTGGGCTTCGACGGCTTGCCGGTGCCGACCAACGGGGTGCAGCCCCTATGGGCATGGCTGTTGTCGGCATGCGCTTGGTTCACAGATGCATCGCGAGTGCGAACGTTCGAGATCTTGGCCACGTCGCTGGGCCTGACTGCCTTCGTCGCTGCTGGTTGGGTCATGGCTACAGATCGTGCTGCACGCGGGTTGACGACACCGCTTCGATTCACGCTGTTCCTCGCATGGTGCAGCACGCCGTTCCTGCTCGTTGAAGCGCAGAACGGCCAAGAGACTGCGTTGGCGGTGCTGGCCCTCGCGCTGCTGTGGCGAGCACGCGCGTCGCGAGGGTTGGTCTTTGCGAGTTGCGCGGTCGGCGCGGTGCTCGCTCGCGCGGATCTCTATGGGGCGGTGGTTGGAGTTGCGTTGGCTCGTTGGCTGGTGAGTCGGCGTGGCCGTTTGGACTCCGCGAATGTTGACGTGGGGACTTCGGGACACTTCGTCAGTCTGCTCGTTGCGGTTGCCTTGCCGCTCGGCGTGCTGGCTGGTGCGAACCTTGCCACGTCAGGTTCGCTGCTCGCGGACTCTGCGCGGCCCATCCCGGAATTGTTCGAGTTGGCGTTCCAAGCCACCAATCCCACAGCATATGAAGAGTGGGCTCGGCTCTGGTGGTTCACGCGTCCGGTGTTGCTGGGTGGGCCATGGGCGCTCGCGACGCCTGTGCTGGTTGCTGCGACGCTCGCGTTCTTGGTGTTGCCGTGGACAGCGCGATGGTCTCGGCGGCTGTTCGGACAGCTGCACGTCCTCGCCCTCACCGTCATCGGCGGACTTGTGCTACTTGCCGGTTGGCTTGCGGGTGGTTCGGCGCGAGGGCTGTTGGTTCCGGGGTTGGCTTTGGTTTGTTTGATCGTCCTGGTCGGCTTCGGCGTCTGTTCTCGAACAGATCGGAGTGCCGACGAGCCCGACACCGCGGTGATGCCCAAAGTTTCGGATCGCGCGGCACTCTGGGGATTGCTGTTCGGTCTGGCTGCGTTGATCGCATTGCACACGGTCGTTCGCGGTTACCCAAGGGAGTACTACTTCGCACCCGTCGCGGTGTTCGGGTTCGCAGCGCTGCCGCGGCTGCAGCGTGTGGGGCCTTGGATCTTGGGAGCAGCTTTGCTTTGTTCCGCGATGCAACTCGTTCGCGGAGCACCGCACGATGTCGTTCCCTCCCGACCCTGGCAGGAAGAGATGTCGATGGCCGGTCGCTACCTAACGAACCTGTTGCCCAGTGGTGCGAAAGTTGGGTGCTTCAACTCTGGACTCGTCACGGTCTACGCGCGGGATGGCGGTGTGTCTGTGATCAACCTGGATGGTGTGGTGCATCGGCATGCAGCCGACGCGCTGCGCGCGAAGACGCTTTGGCGCGCCCTGCAAGAGCACGGAGTCCACTGGCTGATCGATACGCCGGCGCAGTTCGCAACGGTGCATCCTTGGCCACACGCGAGCGGAAGCCGTTTTGGGTTCGGGCCAGGATCTGCGCAGCGGGCCTCGCCTTTCGACGCGGAGCGCGACTTGATCGAAGTCGCGCGGTTCGATGTCCCGTGGTGGGTCGGGCAGACGCCGGGGCTCGATTCGTTCCGCCTCTACCGCTTTTTGGGCGCCGACGCCGTGTTGCGACCCCAAGTCGAGGGACTGTCAGTGATCGGTCGCGGGGGGTTGGGAACCCACGTTCTGTGGAGTCCGGGAGCCACGGTTCCTCCAGGCACGGAGCTCGCGGATCTGCCCTTCTCCTCTCGCGAGTCCGCCAAGCGTGACATTCTCGCGGTCGCAACTGCGGGCGTCGTGCAGATTCTTTGTGTTCCCCATGCGGACTACGCGACCTCGCTATGGGTCGGTCAGGAGCTCGAGTCGCGCCTCGTGATCCCAGCCGTGCGGCGCTGATCGGAGTTGGGTTGAATGGTGCTGGCTTGTGGGGCCGTGTCGGCTCTGCGATGCTGCGCGCCCCCAATCGAGACCCTCGCCATGCTCAACAAACTGACCCTCTCCGAGCACTTCGCTCTCACCCAAGCCAAGATCCCGCACGCGACAGGTGCGCTCTCCACGATCCTCAACCGCTTGAGCCTTGCGGGCCGGATGATCGCAGCGGAGATCATGCGGTCCGGGTTCGTCGGCAATTTGGGCCTCACCGGAGAGACGAACGTGCAGGGCGAAGAGGTGCGCGCGCTCGACCAGATCAGCAACGACGTCTTCCTGAAGATCTTTGACAAGATGGACGCGGTGGCCGGGCTGGCCTCGGAAGAGATGGACGAGATCCACCTCTTCGATGGTCCGAACGAGGGCAAGTACATCCTGACCTACGATCCGTTGGATGGTTCGGGCAACGTCGATGTGAACGGCGGCATGGGCACGATCTTTTCGGTGCACCGACGCAAGACGGAGAAGGGCGATCCCACGCACGCGGACTTCCTGCAGCGCGGCACTGAGCAAGTGGCCGCGGGCTACGTCCTTTACGGGCCGTCGACGATGTTCGTCTACACCGCGGGCGATGGCGTGCATGGCTTCACCCTCGACCGCCCGGTGGGCACGTTCTTCCTGACCCATCAGGACATCAAGATCCCGAAAGGCTCCGGCACCTATTCGGTGAACGAAGCCAACGAGTCGAAGTGGGATGACAAGACCCGTGAGATGGTGGCCAAGTTCCGCAGAGGCGAGACGGCGTGCGGCAAGCGCTCCGCACGCTACGCAGGAGCGCTGGTGACGGACTTCCACCGCACCCTGCTCAAGGGCGGCATCTACATGTATCCAGGGCTCACCGACAAGCCGGAAGGCAAGCTGCGGTTGCTCTATGAGAACTCGCCGCTGGCGATGGTGGCGGAGCATGCTGGTGGTGCCGCATCGACGGGCACGCAAGACGTGCTCGATGTCGACCCGACCAAGCTGCATCAACGCACGCCGCTCTACATCGGCGCGAAGGAAGACGTTGAAGAAGCCGTCTCCATGCTGAGCTGAAATGTAGCGGGCACGCCCGCTACATCGCCGCGGTTCGTTGCTCTCGTCGATCGTCCAAGCGAAGCTCGACGAACGCCGGAACCAACTGAGGAAAGGACAGAGCCGTGCTCCCACGGGGCCGACACCTTGCTCGTTGGTGTCGGTCCGCGTGGGTGCGAAACTCGGATGTCTACCTCTGCTTCTTGAGCACCGTGCGCAGGAGGGTT
>CBESZZ010000481.1:0-3713 GCA_965534055.1 uncultured bacterium
CCGGCACGAATCCCGGGAGCTCGAGCACGATGGGAAGTTGAAGGTCCTGAGGCCTGACCCGTTGCAATGTTCGATGCGCTTCCAGAGTTCCACCCAGGTTGCGCCGGAACCATACGCCGTTGTCTAGCACGACGTCCAAAAGTAGCGTCGCGGGTTTGGTGACCGGGAAGGCTTGGATCCGCCCATGGCCATCGGTGATGTCTTGACCGGCCCACCAAGTAATGCGCCCATCCGCCATAGCATTGCTCAGGAATACCCGGCCTTCGCGTCGCGCCACGGCACCGCCAGCGTCCACTACCTCGACATCGATCAAGTGCAGGAGTTCGAGAAACGACGCGTCCACGTCCTGTGGGACGCGCGTCGGACTGGGAGGAACCTCCATCGTGAATCCGCGCCCAATTCCCGCGACTGCGAATGGCAGCCCTACGGGCAGCATCCAACGCACAACGCTTTCAGACAGAGGGAGCGTGCGGCCGCGGGCAGAAACCCTGATCACCGGACCATCGTCGAGTTGCACGCTCACAGTACTGCGCGACTTCCACACACCGGGCCGAGGCGAGACCATGGGGTAAGCCTGTGCGTGCCAGTCCAGGTCGTGCGGCGCCTCTCTTGGAGTGTCGATGATGCGAAGCTGGATAACGCCCAGGGCTGGGACGTTGCAGAGCTGATCACCCGAATCTTCGCTCTCTCGTTTGATCAAGGGCCACGTCACGTGCACGCCAGGTGCCACCAATGCGCTGACCGCAACGTGCTCTCGCGAGAGGTGATCGATCCACCCTTCAGCGTCCGTTGCGCCATGAGGCTCCGGAACCCTGTCTTTCGGCTCAGTTACACGGACCACCGAACCATCTAGCAGCGCGCGCTTGGGAATGGGCCGTGTCCAATCGGGTTGTTGCTTGGTCCAGAGCCAGATCGGGATTGCTGCCGCGGCGGTCCCATCTGCCATCGACAGCCTCACACGAGGTTGCGACAAAGCAACAGGGTCGGTCGCGGGATCCTGCGCTAAGTCGACCACTTCACGCGGTGGGGGCGGATGGGGTCTGGGGACGATGGGAGCCTTGCCGATCGCTGCACTCGACTGCGATGGAGAAGTCTCTGCATCCTTCGGTAGCCAAGTGATGGCTACCCACGCACCAGCAGCCAGGACACAAACAGCGACTAGCAGTGACTTCTTCATGAGTAGAACTGAAAGGGCCGCTGGCGTCGTGGCTCCGGAAGCAGCACGCGCCGCGGTCGATGACACGCTGGTTGAGTCCATCATCTGAACGGTTGCGGCATCCGCCGGAGATCGAAGCAGCGGACTGGCCAGCAGTGCCCAGACACCGCGGTCGCCGTAGCTCCGATCCAAACTCCGCCGCAGTGCGGCGTGCGCTCGCTTCAGCCTTGTGCGGACAGTTTCAACCGGCACTCCAGTGCGAGCAGCAATGTCCGCAGCGGAGAGTCCTTCGAACCAGCGCAAGCGCACCGTCGTTTGGCCGGGTTCCGCGAGTCGCGCCACCGCATCAGCGACGGCTCGGCGGAGTTCCTCTCGCTGTACTAGATCAGCCGCGGCGGGCAGTTCGGCTGGTCGTGCAGCGACTCCCTCCACTTCACGGAGACGCCGCGTCTTCGCCGCAGCTCCGCGCAAGTGATTGCGCACGACGCGAACCATCCACGGCAAACGGGGCACGCCTGCGCCTCGCTTGCCCCGAGCCTCTTGCATCATCGCGTGCTGAAGGGCGTCGTCGCCGTCCGCGTACTGGCTGGCCAACGCACCTGTCAGGCGTCGCAACGACTCAAGGTCGGCGAGCGCGTCCTGCAGTGCGGTGGGGCCGGGCTTCATGCCCCAATCACAGCGAATCGACCGATTGTGGTTCAGGAATTCCGCTGCATTCCGATCGACCCCAGTAAATCCTGGCGACTGGGCTCAGTCTGCGGTCTCAGTGAGTCCCTCGTGGGTGTCTCGCCGCTTCTTTGGATCGCGGAACAGAACCAGGAACAGGAGCATGACGGCCAGCGCGCCATAAGCAGGCCACTTGTAGATGGACGACCAGTCCGTGGTGTTCAGCAACACGCGCTGCGCCGCAACGCGGTCTGCTTGCAGACTCGCGGTCGCCTCTTCGCCCGACTGCATTTGGAGTTGGCTGATCTGGTTGTCTAGCTCCGTGATGCGTTCTACCTGGACAAGCCGCGCGGGCTCATCGGTGAAATGCACCTCGGTCTTGCCGGCGACCATGGCTCCAACGAACATGCCGAGGCCGATCGTGAAGAAAACCAACAGGCCTTGGGCCTGACCGCGCAGCGCCTTGCCCGCGACCTGGTCGGTGTAGATCTGACCCGTGACGAAGAAGAAGTCGTAGCAGATGCCGTGGAGGATCACGCCGGACAGCAGCATCCACGTCACGCCATCGGGCATGCCGAACATGAACAGGAAGTAGCGCAGCGCCCAGCAAGCCATGCCGATGGCCAGCATCTTCTTGACGCCGAGCCGCACAAAGAACAGCGGCATGAGCACCATGAAGAAGATTTCCGACATCTGGCCGAAGCTCATCTTGGTGGCCGTATCCGTCAGACCGCCGGCACGCAGCGTGCGCTCAGCGAACTGGTAATAGAAGGCCAGTGGGATGCAGATCAGGAACGAGCAAAGCATAAAGACCAGGAAGTTCCTGTCCTTCAGCAGCTTGAGCGCGTCGAGACCCATCACCTGGCGCATCGAGGCTTCCGTGCCCTTCAGCGGCGGCGGAGTATGCGGCAGAAAGAAGCAGTAGATGCCCATCACCACACCGGTGATGGCCGCGAGGCGGAACATCCCAAGGCCCGAGTCCCAGCTCTGCCACGACAGCGCAAAGCCGGCTGCGATCCAGCCAATGGTGCCGAACACGCGGACAAGCGGGAACTGCTTCTCCGTATCCGTGAGGTGGTGCAACGCCAGCGTCGCCGTCAGCGAAAGCGTGGGGTAGTAGCACAGCATGTGCGCGAAGAACCACGCGTTGGTCGTCGTCGGCGAGATGACCTCGGCGTCGAGCGACTGCATCGCCATGTACATCGCGCCGGCACCCACGAGGTGCAGCACCCCGAGAATGCGTTGCGTCGGAAAGAACCGGTCCGCAACCATCCCCAAGAAGAATGGCGAGAGCATGCCGGCGATGGGGCCGACGGAGTACGTCCAGCCAATCTGGGCACCGTCGAAGCCTCGAGCCCCTAGCTCTGCGCCCGCGGTGACATACCAGCTCCCCCAAAGGAAGAACTGGAAGAACATCATGATGCAGAGCAACGGCATGGTGGGATCCTTGCGTGACCGGTGGCGGAGTCAGCGCGGGAGCCTACAGGGCCGATGGCCTCGATTCATGGCCGGGTTGATGGCAGCCGTTCTGGCCATCTGTTCTGCCCGCCGCGCGGCCATCAACAGCCGCGGTGGTGGCCAGCAACCCTACTTCTGCGCGTAGTGCTTGCCGTGGCGGTTCTTGATGAAGTCCGTGAACTTCACGTCTTCCATGCGCACGAAGCCTTCCTGCTTCAGTTTGCCGTCTTTGACCATGTCGACGATGGCACAGACGCCGGCTGCTGTGGTGAGCTGAATGCCCGTCCACGGCTGGTTGTCGAGTTCCGTGTGGTAGACGGTGTTCGCATACATGCGCTCCGTCAGGCGGCCGTCGACCTTGCCCTTCGCGCTGCAGTAAATGGCGATGAGATCCTGCGGGGTGAAGGCCAGGTTCTCCTCGAAGATCGTGCCG
>CBESZZ010000482.1:0-3711 GCA_965534055.1 uncultured bacterium
CACCGAGACACATCGCATCTCTTGGTGAACGACTACTCAGCGCTCAGGCGAGAAAGCAGCGGAGCAAAGCTCGCCTCGGGCCCAAACTCCGCGGCTGCGGCGACAGGCTCCACGTGCTCGTTCCGAATCACGCCCGCCAAGTGCTCGCCAAGTTCGCGCGCTGCACCGTGCGCGTGGCACCACGAATCACCGGACGTCGAAGCAACGATGTTGCGCGCATCCCCCTGACCACCAACGAACAACACCGGACGCTGGGCCATCAGGTAGTCGTACAGCTTGCCAGGGACAAAGATGTTGTCCTCTACCTCGACACCGTTCACCAACACGTTCGCGGTCATTGCCTGCATCGCGCGCAACGCTTCGCCAAACGGCAGAGCATCGTGGCGCTGAACGCGTGCGGCGACGACTTCACCCACCGCCTTGCAGTCATCATCGAGCAACGCCCGCGAGTCCGCGTTCCCTCCGAAGCAGTGCAGCGTCACCTGCGCCAGGTCCCCCGCATCGAGTTCGGCAAGGCCAGCCAGAACCGCGGCCATGCGCCGCCGCGGAAAGACGTTCCCGAAGAAACCCAGGTGCGTGTGAGACTTCGGTTCCGGAACAAACGCCGGGACGCCGATTCGCTCCAAATCATCGACAAGGTCGTAGTCCGCCCCGTTGCGCATCACCTCGACGGGGCAACGCGTCTCGCCCACCGCCGAACGAAACTGCGTCAACGCCTGACTCGTGTTGACGAACAGACCGTCGATCTGGTCCAGCACTGAGCGCTCGCGGGCGAGCAGCCGGGCGCGCCGTTTTACGGTCTTTGGTTGCGTCCACACGTTGCCCGTGAGCAGGTCGCGGTAGTCGACGAAGATCTTGAGGTTCGGCAACCGCTTGCGCAGACGCGGCACCGCCAAGAGCTGGCCGTGTGGCCCGCAGCTAATGAACACCGCGTCGCACTCCGCTCGCTCCGCGATTTTGGGCAGCTGCTTCTTCAACCGCCACATCCACTCCACGTGGCGATCCGGCCATCCAAACCAATCCGGTGCGTGGTGGGCCAGCGTCCGGAGCACCTTTTCGGGGAAGTTGGCCGCCACCGGTTTGCTGGTCAACGTGGGGCCACCCAAGCCATGGACGACGACCCCCGGTGGAGTCAGCTCCTGCAGCGTCTGATCCACGGAAGGCAGCTTTTCGGTGGCCAAAGTGACCCAGTGCACCTCGTGGCCGTGGGCACGCAGAACCCTGGTCAGGCGCAGGATGCGGTGGGCAGCCACGGCGGGCTGGGGCGGGGCGTAGTAGCTGACGAGGGCGATGCGCACCAAGGAGTCCTGCGGTTGAGGTGTCTAGCGCCGGCTGAATCAGGAAAAAGCTCTGGCGGCGGTTCGGGACGCTCTCGATAACGCCAGGCGTCTCCAGGTGAAAGCCTTTCGGTCCGACTGTGCCAGAGGTCGAAAGAGACGGCATGGCTTCGTGGCCCGATTCGCCGCGCTCCCCGCTTCTCCTTCCCCGCTCCGACCTCCATGGGTGCCCTCCGCACATTTGCGCGCAATGCCGCCAGCAACACCGCTGGCCAGATGGTGCATCTCGTGGTGGCGCTGCTGCTCACGCCCTTTGTGCTGGGCGAGCTGGGCAAGGAGATGTTCGGAATCTGGACGATCATCGTCGCGATCTCCGGCTACTACGGGATCCTCGATTTCGGCATCAAGTCGGCGGTTGGGCAATACGTCACCCGCTACCTGACGGCCAAGGACTACGTCGGCGTCTCGCGAACCCTCAGTTCCGCCGTCGCGATCACTCTGCCTCTGGGGCTCCTGCTGATGCTCGGCAGCGTCGGGGTTGCTTGGCTTGGCCCGGATGTGCTCAACATCTCCGCCGAGAGGCAGAGCGAGTTTCGCACCGCGGTCCTGATCCTTGGCGCCACCATCGGCCTGTCCTTCCCGCTGGCCGTGTTCGGCAGCGCGACCTACGCCAGGCAGCGGTTCGAGATCGAAAACGGCATCGCCATCTTCGACCGCCTGCTCTCCGCGGGCTGCATCTACTGGACACTGACTCAGGGCTACGGCCTGGTGGGCGTGGCAGTCTCCGTGGCGGCAAGCCAGCTGCTGGCCTTCGTCATTCGACTTCGGGTGGCGCACTGGCTGCTGCCTGAACTCAAGGTTCGCCCCTCGCTTGTGTCGAAGGCATCCGTCCGCGAGTTGTGGAACTTCGGGATCTTCAACTTCCTGTCCAACGCCGCGGACCGCCTGATCCTCTACACCGACGTGCTCGTGCTCAGCGTCGGCATCGGCGCGGTCTCGGTGACGGTCTACGAGTTTGGCGCGAAGTTTATCCACACTCACGTCATGTTCGTGCAGGCGGTGGCGTGGACGCTGACCCCGCAGGCTGCGGCCTTGGACACCGAGGGGCGCACGGAAGGCCTCGCGTCCATGTGGATTCACGGCACGCGCTTCATCGCCACCCTGGGCGCCGTTCTGACCGCCGGCATGGTGTTCTTGGGGCACGACTTCCTCAGGATTTGGCTCGCAAACGCCGAGGAGATGAGCGCTTCGGACATTGCCACCGCGGCGACGGTCATGGCCGTTCTGGCGGTGGCCGTGCTCTTCCGGGCCGCGAGCACGACGGGCAAGCAGGTGCTGTTTGGGATGCGGGAGGTGAAGTTCCTCGGCCTGCTTTCCATCGGTGAAGCCGTCTGCAACCTCGTCTTGAGCGTGGCCTCCGTCATGATCTTCCGCGACAGTCCTACGAAGGCGATCATCGGCGTGGCCGTCGCCACCCTCATTCCGTCCTTCATCGCTCAGATGATTATCCAGCCCCTCTACCTCAGCAGCCGCATTCAGGTCTCCGCCGTGCGCGTGGCCCTGGGGGCCCTTGCCCCGGTCACGGCTGCGATCGCGGTCACAGGCCTTCTGGTTTGGTGGCTCCGGCCCCTCCTACCCGTCGTCGACTGGGCCACGTTCGTGCGGCTCGGGGCGCTCACCGTCGGCCCAGCCGTCCTGGTGGCAGCCGCGGTAGGCTTCACGAAGGCCGAGCGGACCAAGTTCCTCCGCCGCATCCGGCCGGGTAGCTGACGATGAAGAACCGCGACGCCTCACGCCCCGCTTCTCCGAGACCGCAATCCACCTGCGTCCGACATCCTGGTGCCTCGAATTCCCCCTGCCAATGGGCCTGAAAGCGGGCACCGGCGCGGGATTGACGAAGTGTGACGGACTCCTGAACCGGCAATGACAAGTCCCCTGTAGTCTCCTGGGCTCGTTCTTCACCCTCCTGTAGCGCATGCCGCGAAGCGACCTCGAAACTCGAAGCCCCTCAGCGCAACTGCACCCTTCGGGTGCGGCCGACCAAGGTGTGCCTTCGGCGTCCCCCGACCAAACCAACGGGCAGGAGCCACGCCTGCACCCCGTGCGGATCGCCGGGACGGGTAGCTACGTGCCCGAGCGCGTGCTGACCAACGCCGACCTCGAGCGCATGGTCGACACGTCCGACGACTGGATCGTCTCCAGGACGGGGATGCGCGAACGCAGAATCGCGGCGCCGGGAGAGGCCACGTCAGACTTGGCCTGCGCGGCTGGACGCGCCGCCTTGGAGAAAGCCGGCGTCGCGCCCAAGGACGTCGATTTCATCGTGATCGCCACGGTAACTCCCGACACCTCCTGCCCACCCACCGCTTGTCGGGTGCAGCACATGCTCGGTGCCGAGAATGCCATGGCGTTCGACCTGTCCGCCGCGTGCTCA
>CBESZZ010000483.1:0-3704 GCA_965534055.1 uncultured bacterium
CACGCCTTCCCTTGCACCGCGCTGCGATCCGCGGTGACCGAACAGCAGGTTCGCTTCCACGGATAGATGCGGAAACAACCGCAGGTCCTGGAACACCAACCCAACCCTGCGCGCCGCGGGCCGTACCCGTTTGCCCGCGGCTACGTCGTCGAGGACGCGTCCGTCCACAGCGATGGTACCGCGGGTCGGGCTGATCAATCCGGCGATGGTGTGCAAGAGCGTGGTCTTGCCGCTACCGGATGGTCCGTAGAGCGCGGTAATGCCGTTAGGCACCGTGCACGTTGCCTGCAGTTCAAAAGCGCCGCGACGCACGTTGCAATCCAGAGCCAGCCCGGATGCTTGCTGCGATTCCTGCCCACCACTCATGAAGCACCTCGCTCGCGTCGTGTCGCGCGTCGGAGCAAGACTTCAGACGCGACGGCCGCAGCGACGGAGAGGGCTACGCAGAGCACCGTGGCCCGCCACGCGGCAGTTTCGCCCCCTGGGCTTTGCAGTGCGTTCCAGATGGAGAGAGGCAGCGTGCGCGTCTCCCCTGGGATGTTGCCTGCGAACGTAATCGTCGCACCGAACTCCCCCAGACATCGTGCGAAACACAGCAGCCCACCTGCAAGCACGCCGCGTCGAGCCAATGGCCACGTGATGCGTAAGAATACGCGAAACCTCGAAGCGCCCAGGGTCGCCGCCGCGGCTTCGAGCTGTGGATCGACGGCTTCGACAGCCTGGCGAATTGCGCGCACCGCGAGGGGCAAACCCATGAGGCCTGCGGCAAGGCCGGCCCCCGCCGTGCTGAAAGGCAGCTCGGTCGGGATGACGCCTTCGCGGCCCAGCAGGATGAGCAGTCCGTAGCCAACAACGATGGGCGGCAAGACCAGCGGCAGGACGACTAGGCTCTCGACGATTGTGACCAGCACTCGCCGTTCGCTGCGTGCGAGCCAAGTGCCCAGCAGTACCGCGAGCGCCAGCGCTGCCAGCGTGGCGAGTCCAGCGACGCGGACCGAAAGCTTCAGTGCAGCCCACTCGCCTTGCGTTAGCAGCCCACCGAGAGCCGTCCGCTCAGGGAGCGTTTCGTTTGAGGAGTTGGCTGAAAGTGTCGTACCCTGCGTGGACGAACCATCGGCTGACTTGAAGCCCGCCGCCTGAAACACCTCGAACGCCCTGGGGTCGGCGAGAGCTTCGCGCAACGCGCGCGCGGTGGCCGGATCTGCGCCAACCACTGCCGAAACTTCTAAGGTGACCGGCCGAGACATGGGCAGATCGGCGATGCGTTGCAGGCGCGGGTCGGCCAGTGCGTCGGTCCCGTAGACGATGCCCAATGCAGCCTCGTTCCGCGCGACGAGCACCGCGCCCGTCCGCGCATCCGGACCCGGAAGAACGCGATCTTTCAGAGCGCTCCACCATGCGTTCTCGATCAACGCCTGCTTGGCGTGCATGCCCAGGGGCACGTGTTCGGGATCCCCCATCGCCAACCTGCCGGTGAAGTTGGGGAACGCACGGCCGGCGAGAATCTCGATCGACTCCGCACTAGCGGCCGATTGCACGAAGACGAGTTGGTTGGTCAGGATCGCAGCGCGCGATCCGGCCACCAGCAATCCTTGCTCAGCGAGCCAGTCCGTCCAGCGATGATGCGCGCACACGAATAGAGTGGGGCGCGCACCTGAACCGATCTGTTTTGCCAGCGTCGACGACGCTCCTGGGCTCACGACCACCCGGGTACCCGCTGCGCGGAACGCATCCAGCACGGCTTGCGCCGCACTGGCAGCCACAAAGACCACCGGTGGTTCGCTGGATTGGCTTCGAAGCGCAGCGCTGCTCAAGCACGGCAGCATCAACATGCTGCATAGCAATCCAACCAGCCGGCTTCGAGTCATGCGCCGCGCCTGCCATGGGGCAGCCGCTGCCGCCACCACCTAGAGGAAGCTGTCGCCGCGATCCGGCACGGTTTCAACGCCGGCCAACGCACCTTCCGAAGCCACGAGCTCTTCCAGCCACCAGTTGGTGCCGTTGTAGAGACACGTCACGTCGCGGCATTCGTGGCTAGCGTCAAAGCGATCGAGGATCGCCGCGGTTTCAGCGGCGGTGGTCTCTGCCTTGGCTTCCGTCGAGTAGGCCGTTGCCTCGTCGATGCGCGCCTTGGGCACACCGCGGTGCGCTGGGCAGTTGTATAGCCCCAAGGGCGTCAACACTTGGCGCAGCGCCTGCATGTGGCACGTCTTTGGCTGCTTCGTGTAGTTCCGCCAGCTGCCGTCAATCAGCAGCCGCAGGTTCGTGCTTTCCATCACACGGAAGCCTGGCCGTTCAAGCTGCCTTGCTTCGTCGATCGAAGCAACGATGCGACGAAGCGTCGCTTGCAGTTCGGCTTCAACGCTTGCCGGGTCCAGCACCTCGGACCCTTCGGGGGTGCGCTCGAGGAACGGCTTGTAGCTAATGTAATCGAAGCCAGCGTTTCTGGCGCGCTCGGCTCCCATGAGCATCTCGTGGATGTTCTCGATCACCTTCACGTCGTCGCGTTGGCTGCCGCGCCACGTCACGACGAACGAGTAGCCGAGATCAAACGAGTTGTTGACTGCTTTGATCTTCGGAATCCACGCGCAAATCTCGTCGAGCGTGAGCGTCTTCGGGGTGGGATTGTGCATCCGCTGAAAGACGCCATTGGATCCCGAGTCCAAAGAGAGTCGGACCCAGTCTCCCTTGGTGAAGTACGGCGCGGCCTTCAGCAACCTGTCGCCGCGACCACCGTTCGTCACCACCGACACCTGAACGTGCAGCTCTTCCTTGAGGAACTGCACGAACTCGGCGAACTTCGGATACAGCGTTGGCTCACCGCCGCCGATCAGGATGACGCTCTGCAGGCCATCTTTGGCCATCTGACGAAGAGACGCGCGCAGCTCTTCATCTTGGTGTTTGTGCTTCGAGTTGAGGATGTCCCAATCGATGCAGTGGTCGCACGCGTAGTTACACGCTGTGGTCAGGTCCAGGTTGATCGAGACCGGAGCGAGCGCGGGCGGTGCCGGCTCGGGTTGGTTTGCCTTGCGCGCAACGAGCTGCTGTTTGCGCCACCGCACGTAGTCGACCACCATGGGCCAGACACTCTCTTGTCGCAGCTTCGCGGTGAAGTCATGGATAGCCTCCGCGCGGCGGTCCGAGGCCAATCGATCGCGCTCAGCGCTATCGAGTAAGCCTTCAATGCGCTGTTGCTCCGCGCGTTGTGGATCAGCAGCCACGCTACTGCGGGCAATCCCTTGACCAGTGGTCGAGGATTGCTGAGTAGCTCCGGTAACGGGCGGCGACGGCTCGGGTGTCGGTTGGGTCAAAGTGTTTGTTCCTTGCGGTTGCCGCGAAACGATACACGAGACGCCGCAACGGGTCTTCGATCTCGCGCTCGAATCCCAGGGCAGAATCTCCGGCCGCGAGCCCGTGAAGCACGATTCGATACCCGGGCATCCGAATCGAACGATCGACGCGGAGATCGTTCCACATCAACCAAGCGGGCCTTGGTTGTTGTTCACACCGGGTCAAACGGAGCGTTCCACAAAGTGGCGGCTCAGCTTCCCGAATCCAGGTGACCTTCACGTCAATCTGCTCGGCGTTCGCGTCGCGTGGAGAGATCTCCACCGACTCGACGGTGGCATCGGAGTCCCCAGTGCGGCCGCACAGCGCATGGGCGACGCTGACGAAGTGCGGAACGGCATCCTGGAGCATTGCGC
>CBESZZ010000484.1:0-3700 GCA_965534055.1 uncultured bacterium
TGGGTCAGCCTTTCGGAAGCGGACGAGTGGTTGGTCATCAAGATCGACATCTCGAGCTTCAGCGTGGACCGCTGCACGCTGACGAACGTGTTCGACGCGTTGGGTAGCCGTCGCATTGGTGGCGTTGTCGTGGGTGGCGACCTCTCGCTCGCCGTCGGCCGAGATCTCGTCCGTCTCCACGGCGGCGATGTCACAATCAACGCGAACGGTGAAGCACTCAGCCTTGTTGCACACATCCCAGGAGATCGGCGGCATCCGCCGAGAGAGTGTGTTGCTAGCGCTGCGGGCGCATCAGCAACGTCGCTGTAAGAACGTAGGGCCCAAACCGAATGATCAGCTCTCCACGGTCGCGCTTCTTCTGATCCACGCGGAGTTCGACATCCAACGCGGGAACCTGTCCCGCGCGCCGAACCCCTAGGGGAATTTCGATTCCGCTCGTGGTCTTCGGAGCCTCGTAGGCATCCAAACGCCGCTTGCGACTCTCGTCAGGATCAAGCGCTACGAGCTGCAAACCGCGCTTCTTATTGTGATCGAGCACGAGGTAGTGTTGGCCGATTGGCAGCGTGACGCCACCAAGCTCAAGTTCGATGTTGGTGTCGAGACTCGTCCAGAAGTTCTCCCCCAGGCGCCATCTTGGGCCACCGGCGTTCTCTAGGAATTTGGCGTAGGCCTCCTGCCAAGACGGTCGCCCAAAGTCGATGGACACCTGCCCGGCGGAATCGCCACCGAACCAATAGAAGATCCGCGTGTTGCCTCGCTCACTGGCTTCGGGATACGCGGTTTGCTCCGTGGGCCGCGGGCCAGGCAGTGCTCCGGCCATGCCGCCGCGGGTCGGCGCACGGTGCTGCGAGAACAACACAAAGGCGGTCAAGTCTTCTTCGATGTCGGTGAACTTGTGAGGCACGCCGGCAGGAACGAACACCAGTGAACCCGCATGCACAGCGCGCTTCTCTTCACCGACATGAAGCGTCGCCCGCCCCGCAGTGACGTGGTACATCTCGTCCATTCCGTGCGGTGTCTGCTTGTCTTCCGCGCCGACAGTCAGTTGATAGATGCCGCACGACAGCGAGCGCACGGCCAGCGCGGACATCCAGGCGTTCCCGGTTTTTGCGCAATCCGCGGAGAGCTCCGCCAGATCGAACCACGCGGGAGCCGGGCTTTTCTGCGCGGAGACACCACTCATCAGCGTCGTCGCCCAGAGCAACAGCCAAGACGTAGTCAGCGCGAGAGAGAAGCTTCGACGAATCGAACGGATGAGACTCATGGGCACTCCGGGTGTAGCAAGGCAACGCCGCGTGCACCTGGGGGCATTTCGTGCGGCGACCCTGGCAACTCTACCGGTCTGCGAATTTCCCGGCGACGCAGGCGACGAATCGATCCAAGTCTTCCAAAAACAACGTGCGCAGATCGAGCAGCACATCGCCGTGGTCGATCCGCGAGAACACCGGTGTGCCTGGCCCCGTGCGCAAGCGCTCCAACAGTCGCTCCGAGGATCCAGCAGGGACCACGGCTCCCGACGCCGAGACTCCGCGCGTAGGCCGTAGGGCAACGGCCCGCGAAGGAACGGGCCGCGCGGGATTGGCACCACTGCCAGCAAAACTCTCGGTCTGCACAACGCGCACGCTCTCGACCACGGCTTTCGGCAGGCTCTGGTCCAGGGACCGAGCCAACTCCTCGGCCGGCTGCTGAAGATCTTCCGCTTCCATGCTCAGCATCGAGAGCGTGGGAATTTCCAGGAGCGGATCGCCGTCGCGGTAGATGCGCAGCGTCGCTTCAAGCGCCGCGAGCGTGAGCTTGTCGCAGCGGAATGCGCGGTAGAGGGGATGCGCTCGGATGCGGTCGATGACTTCACGGTTGCCGACCAGCAAACCACATTGCGGACCGCCAAGTAGCTTGTCGCCGGAGAAGCACACGACATCGACACCCGCGTCAACGGAGTCTTGAACAGGCGGCTCGTCCACCCCGTGCAACGCACCTGGCCACATCAGACCAGACCCCAAGTCTTCCAACACCAAGACCCGGTCCGACCCAGCCGACGCATCGGCCTGTCGCGCATCGCGCGCCAAGGCCACAAGCTCGGGCATCGTGGGCGCCGCGGTGAACCCTTGGATTCGGAAGTTGCTCGGGTGCACCTTCAGGAATGCCGCGGTCGCCTCGGTGACCGCATCGCCGTAGTCGGCGAGATGGGTTTTGTTGGTCGCCCCGATCTCAACCATCTTCGAGCCGGCTTGCTGCATGACGTCCGGCATCCGGAACCCGCCACCGATCTCTACCTGTTCGCCACGGGACACGATGACTTCCCGACCGTCCGTCAATGCGGTCAGCATGAGGACGGTCGCTGCGGCGTTGTTGTTCACCGCCAAGCCGTGTTCCGCACCCGTCAGCTCGGCAAGCAGGCCGGCCACGGCGCTCTCACGCTGATTTCTTGCTCCGGTGAGCGGGTCGACTTCGACCACCGCAAAGCCTGAAGCGTCACAAAGCGCGTCCACAGCTGCGTCCGCCAGCCGAGCGCGTCCGATGCCGGTGTGCAGCACAATGCCTGTCGCGTTGTAAACCCGACGGTGGCGCAGGGTCGAGGCGGCGGTCAATCGTGTGCGAAACTTCGTCGCAGCACCCCCGCGTTCGAAGTGCGCGTCCACCGCGTCGCCAGTCAGTTCTCCGCTCATGACCTCGTGGCGCACGTTTTCGAGCAAAGCGCGCGCCTCCCGAACCTGCAGCGCTCTCGGTGCCCCCGCCGCAGCCTTCGCAATCTCGGGAGTTGCCAAGAAGCGATCCACCGAGGGAATGCGGCGCAGGTCTGCGGAGGGCTGAGGTGACATCGCTGAAGCTTTTAGAACTTGTCAGATCAAGGGCACAGAAGTGCGCGCAAGGGGCGGACGAAGTCTACCCCGTGAGCATCTGCGCTCGAAAGGAAGTGCCCGATCGACACACCGCGAACACACCCTGTCGCGTCGGCGGCTCAACCACCATACTCACCGGCCATGGTGCGTCGTGCGAGTTACCCCGAACCCGACCCCCGGGAGCATGCCCTGGCCCGCACCATGGGCCTCCCCGATGTCCTGGCCCGGGTGCTCCTCGCCCGCGGATTCGACGATCCCGTCCAGATCCGCAAGCATCTCCGGCCCGACCTGCGCTCGCTGGCCGATCCACGTGCATTCACGCAAATGGAGCGCGCGGTAGAACGGGTCCGGCGCGCGGTTCAAAACGGCGAGTCGATCCTGATCGCTGGCGACTACGACGTCGACGGGATCACGAGCACCGTGCTGCTCCTCGACTTCTTCTCGCTGATGGAAGCCGACGTCAAGCCGTTCATTCCCGCGAGGGAAGACGGCTATTCGCTGTCGGCGGCGACGTTGCGCGCAGTGCAAGAGGGCGGCCACAAGCTGCTGATCTCCGTGGACAACGGCACCAACGCGGTCGAGTGGGTCAAGCGCATCCAGGACGCTGGCTGCGACGTCATCGTCACCGACCACCACGGCACCACCGACCACGTCGCCGACGCATACGCCGTGCTCAACCCGCGTCTGGAGGGTGCCGGGTATCCGGACCGCGATCTCGCGGGAGTCGGCGTCGCGTTTCGACTCGCAGCCGCTGCGGCTGAGCGGTTCTCTCCGTCAAAGCGCATGTCTCCGGAGTTTCGCGACTTCCTCGCCAACGCCATGGCCTACGTCGGCCTGGGCACCGTGGCGGACGTCGCGCC
>CBESZZ010000485.1:0-3696 GCA_965534055.1 uncultured bacterium
TGAGCGACGCTCATGGCTAGCAGGCCGCCCGCAACTGCGAGCGGTGGGTTGGGCGTTGTGACTGTCATTTGGATGTGAACCAGCGCCCGACTGCCGACGAGGATGGTTGCTGGTAGTAACCACACCGGTCCGGCAACTGGAATCCCGGGAGGTGGGTCAATCTGTGCGACTCCGCGGAGGTTCGGCTTCAACTCAAATGAGAAGCCGGAGAGCAGAATGGCAAGCACGTCCCCGGTGGTGAGCATCTGCACCATGAGCTTGCGCAGCAGCGGTTCGTTTTGCACCGTGCCGAGTACGCTGACCAGCGTGGCGACACCTTTGTGAATCTCTTGCTGCTGCTCTGGGCGGAGTCCTTTGATCCAGCGCTTCGCGTCTAATTCGTCGAGGGGGATTTGGCTCGCGATGGCGCAAAAGTCCACCAGGCCGTTCGCCAAGAAGTCGCGTGGAATGTTCACGACGCGCGTGGACTCGGTTGCGGTATCCAAGCCGAGCAGCGAGATTCTCGCCGAGCCGGTGCTCTCATCGACTAACGAAAAGGCGCCATCCTCGTTCTCCCATGCGATGGTCTCGCGAACAGCGGAGGGATCGGGTTCAGCGACCGAGTCGAGCGCGAACATGTGCAGCATTTGGTGCGTCACGTCGCCATCGAGATCGATGCACAGGCCGTAGAGCAGCGCGTCGCCGCGTTTCCAGCTCTTCAGCGCGCTTGGGTCGTACGTCGCGAACGATTCCGTTCGCCGGGGAAACGCGGCGACGGTGAGTCGTCCGTCCAGACCTCCGCTGAAAGGTTCGGCGGTCCCTGCTGAACTGCAACCGGTCGAGCTGCAGCCCATCGCGGCTAGGCCAATCATCGACAGGAGTGCTCGAACCGAAGGAGGGTTCATCGGTGCCTGGTTGGCGGCGTTCTCGCGCCGACGAGCAAAAGTTCGAATGTGCTCGTTTCGTAGTGGGCGTGAACACCTCGAATGGCGAGCAGCCCAGCGGTCAAGTGCAGCGGCGGAGTGGGTTCGGTGAAGATCAGCTGTAGGTGCAGAAGCTCGCGATTTCCTGCCATCAGGGTGGCAGGCAAGGTCCAGACGTCGCCTGACACGGGAATGCCCACAGGAGGGGAGATTTGGGTCACCGCACGAAAGTCGGGGACGATCGTGAAGTCGAAGCCGCTGAACAGCGCGGCCATCTTGTCCGCCACGGTGACCAGCTCCATGAGCTGCCGCCGCAGGATCTCTTCGTCTTGCACTGTGCGGACCACGCTGAACAGTGCGGCGAGAGCTCGCCAATCGAACTTCGCCTCGTCCTCTTCGCGATACTTACCGTCGGCGCCAAGCTGCTTGATGAACTTCGCGTTGGACTCGCAGAAGTAGGTAAACCCCGAGCAGAGTAGATCGACCGGCACGTTGACGGTGCGGGTCGACTGTTGTTCACCTGATTCGTCGAGGATCGATACCTGCACGGGACCCGCCCGAGAGGAGAATTTGCGTTGGGGTTTGACGTCGCCCTTCAGGGTCATGCCGTAGGTGCGCGGTGATCCACTCGCAATGCTCGTGAACTCGATCGCGTCCTCACGCTCCTTCAAACTCATGCCCGGGTGCAGTTCTGGAAGCTCGTGATCGCTGAGCGCAAACATCCGCAGCATGCGCCGCGTGGTCTTGCCATCGACGCGAAACTGCATGCCGTAAAGCAGTGAGTCGCCAAAGTGCCAGGCGGCGGGCGCATCGGGGCGAAACCCGGCGAAAGTCAGTCTCGCCGCCGGGAAGTTTTCGATCCCTACGCCTGCGACAAACGGCCCTTCAAACGATGCGACACCGCCTACGCTCGCACATCCAACCCCTCCCAGGGCCAGCGCGATCGCAACCAGGGCAACGTGAGTCCTCCGCGCGGAAGGTCGTCGATTCGCGTATGGGCAACTCATGGCGGTCCCGCCGGGATTCGCGGGACTGCAAGCTTACGCCGAGCGCTCGAGAAATCCGGTTCGCTTGCGGTCTAGCCGCCACGGAATCCTCGCGAGAAGCTTGTCTGCAAGTCGCGTGCGCGGTCTGTTGCTGGTGAACTGCTGCCCGCTGACTGCCCCTGACCGCCATGACAGACGTACTGACAAGCAAGATTCAGACCTCTAGCGCCGAGTTCAAGGCCAACCGTGCGCACCACATGGCGGAGCTTGGACAGATCGAAGCGGCCATGCGCACGGTCCACGCGGGAGGCGGCGAGCGCGCCGTCGCGCGACATCGCAAGCGTGGCAAGCTGATGCCTCGGGAACGAATCGATCGAATTCTGGATCCGGGCAGTCCGTTCCTGGAGCTCTCGCCGCTCGCTGCCTGGGATCTCTACGACGGTGCGTCGCCCGCGGCGAGCATGGTCACGGGCGTCGGGCGCATCGCGGGCCACGAGGTCATGGTGGTCGCCAACGACGCGACGGTGAAGGGTGGTACCTACTTCCCGATGTCGGTGAAGAAGCACGTTCGCGCTCAAGAGATCGCGATGGAGAACAACCTGCCGTGCGTCTACCTGGTCGATTCAGGCGGTGCGTTCCTGCTGCTACAGGATGAGGTGTTCCCGGATCGCGACCACTTCGGCCGCATCTTCTACAACCAGGCCCGGATGTCCGCGGCGCGCATTCCGCAGATCGCGGTGGTGCTGGGTTCGTGCACCGCGGGTGGTGCCTACGTGCCGGCGATGAGCGACGAGTCGGTCATCGTGAAGGACAACGGCACGATCTTCTTGGGCGGACCTCCGTTGGTGAAGGCCGCGACGGGCGAGATCGTCACGTCGGAAGACCTCGGCGGCGCGGACGTGCACACCCGGCTGTCTGGAGTGGCAGACCACTTCGCAGAAGACGAAGAGCACGGGCTGGAGATTTGCCGCTCCATCATGAGCCACCTTCAGCGAGAGATCCCCAAGGGACCCCAGCTCGCGATTCCGGAGGCGCCCCTCTATGACCCCGCAGAGATCATGGGAGTCTTGCCGAAGGACAACCGCACGCCGTTCGACGTGCGTGAAATCATCGCCAGACTGGTCGACGGCAGCCGGTTTCACGAGTTCAAAGCGCGGTACGGCAACACGCTGGTCACCGGCTTCGCGCACTTGCACGGCATCCCCGTCGGGATTCTCGCGAACAACGGCATCCTGTTCAGTGAGAGTTCACAGAAGGCCTCGCACTTCGTCGAGCTGTGCAGTCAGCGCAAAGTGCCGTTGTTGTTCCTGCAGAACATCACGGGCTTCATGGTGGGGCGGAAGTATGAGGCCGGCGGTATCGCCAAGGACGGCGCCAAGATGGTGCAAGCGGTTGCGACCGCGCCGGTGCCGAAGATCACCGTGATGATTGGTGGGTCGTTCGGAGCTGGGAACTACGGGATGTGTGGGCGTGCGTATCAGCCCCGGTTCCTGTTCACCTGGCCGAATGCGCGAATCTCAGTGATGGGTGCCGAACAGGCTGCGAGCGTGCTCGTTACCGTGAAGCGAGATCAGCTGGAGGCTCGCGGAGAAACGTTGTCCGCCGAAGCCGAAGCCGAGATGCGCGCGCCGATCTTGGAGAAATACGAACGGGAAGGGCATCCGCTCTACTCCACCGCCCGCCTGTGGGACGACGGCATCCTGGATCCGCGGCAAACCCGCGATGCGCTCGGTCTGGCGTTCGGCGCCACCCTCACCGCGCCCATCGAAGATTGGCGCGCGCCGGTCTTCCGGATGTAGCAGCGTTAA
>CBESZZ010000486.1:0-3689 GCA_965534055.1 uncultured bacterium
CAAACGACTTGGTGGTTACCAAGTCCGCGGCCCCTTCGAACTGCGGGAAGCCGTTGGCGCGAGGGTCGAGGATCTCGACGTTGTCACCCGCGGCACGCACCGCCTGGACTAGCTCCAACGCGCCGCCGTTCAGGTAGTAGGTGAAGCCGTTCACGAAGCCTCGGCCACGCACGATGACCGACTCTTCTGTCGACGGGTTGACCTGGAAGATCGACGCCGCGGACGTCAGCCCGGAGTTCGTGGTTTGATCCGCAAGCTGCGTGCTGAGAATCGAGGTCAGGCCGATGTTGTTGCTGAACTGGAAGTTCAGGAACTGGTTGCCTGCCCGGCCATCCGGAAGCACCGGACTGGTGTCGAAGGTCGCGACCGGCAGCACCGGGTTTCCACCCGTTGCATTGGTCCTGAGCGTGTCCTCGTCCTCGATCTGCAGGATCGTCGACGTCGGGTTACCGAAGGAGTCGACCTGCCGGATTCGGAACGGATAGACCTGCCCGCGCCCCGTCGAAATCTGGTTGACCCTGAAGGTGCCGCGGTTGCCGCGATCCCCCGGGGTGCCGCCTGAACAGGCGGCAAAACAACCAAGGACGCTCGCGGTGAGCAGAAGTGCGGGACCGACCTCGGAGAGGGTGGGAAGTCGTTTCATTGCGTGATGAGGGAAACTACCGGCGGGGCGAGCAGAAGAGAGCCGGTGCCGGAGCACTCGGGGATCTTTGGGGGGTCTTTCTGCATCGTGATCAAGGGATGGCGAACCGGGGGACCGAATCCGGTCCATCCACGACGGACTGGAGGAAAGCTAACCTCGGCTCACATCTGCACAAGCGTGAAGCGACGGTGAGGGCGAGCAACCGAACGCTTCTGTGGAGATGGGTAGAGATAGGGTCACGGTACCCGCGGATCATCTATACGGGCAATATACCCGACACAACCCGAGGTCACACCCTAGCCTGCCACCCCCACCCCGCCCACAAGTCACCTTGCCGCGGTGGTCGCAATCGAGTTTGCTTCGGGCCACCCGGCAACCAGCCATGCTGCCGGACGCCCCACCGATGATCTTCCACGACGCCGACCAACCACAAGACCGCGAGTTCGACCGCTCGCTGCGACCAGCCCGGTTGGCGGAATTCGTCGGTCAGGACGCGATCCTGGAAAACCTCCGGGTCGCGATCCAGGCGGCCCTGGGAAGGGACGAACCACTGGATCACGTGCTCCTAGCCGGCCCCCCGGGCCTGGGTAAGACCACGATTGCGCACCTGATCGCCGCCTCCCTGGAGCGCGCGATCACCGTGACGTCCGGCCCGGCGCTGTCCAGCCCGAAGGACCTGATGGGCACGCTGACTCGGCTGCAGGTCGGCGACGTGCTCTTCGTCGACGAAATTCATCGCCTCCCGGTCGCGGTCGAGGAATACCTCTATTCCGCCATGGAGGACCACGCGATCGACGTAGTGGTCGACCAGGGCACCGCGAGTCGGAGCATTCGCGTCACGCTCCACCCCTTTACCCTGGTGGGCGCCACGACCCGCGAAGGCCTGCTGTCTGCGGCGTTCCGGTCCCGGTTCGGGCTCGTCGAGAGACTCGAGCCCTACCCCCCGAAACAAATCCACGAGATCGCCGCACGCGCCGCCGAGCGACTTGGCACAGCGATCGACGAAGACGCGGCCACTCTGTTGTCCGAGCGCAGCCGCGGGGTTCCCCGGATGGCGCTGCGGATCCTGCGCCGCATGCGCGACCTGGCCGAAGTCGAAGGCGACGGCCGCATCACCAAGACACTGGCCCTCCTCGGACTTCAGCGCCTGCGCATTGACGCGCTCGGACTTGAAGAGATGGACCGCCGAATCCTGCGAGCACTGGCGGATCGCCGGGAGCCCGTGGGCCTGAAGACGCTTGCTGCGATGATCGACGAAACCGAAGACACCTTGGAAGACGTGTTCGAACCACACCTCATGCGCAGCGGACTCATCGCCCGAACTCCGCGGGGCCGCGTAGTCACCGTGAAAGGACTCGAACACATCGGCCGCGATCCCATGACGCTCCGAGAATTGGGCAGTTCAGACGACGCGGGCAAGCTGCCCTTCCGGCCCTGATGTTTCGCTTCGAATTGCTTGGCGAGCGCGACGGAATTCGCCGCGGTCGATACCACACGCCACACGGCACGTTCGAGACGCCGTGCTTCGCGCCGGTTGGCACCTACGCCTCGCTCAAGGGTCTAACACCAACACAGGTGCGAGAGACCGGCAGCGAACTCATTCTCGCGAACTCGTACCACCTGCACCTGCGGCCTGGTGCTGAACGCATCGAACGCCTCGGTGGACTGCATCAATTCATGGCGTGGCGCGGCCCGATTCTGACGGACTCCGGTGGCTACCAGGTGTTCTCACTCTCGGAGAAGCGAAAGATCGACGAAGGTGGCGTGACGTTCCGCTCGGTCATCGACGGCGACATGCATCGCATTACCCCTCGCTCGGTCCTGGAGTTCCAACGCCAGCTCGGCCCCGACATCGCGATGGTGCTGGACCAGTGCCCCGCCGGAGATGCTGGGGCTAACGAAGTGCGCGACGCCCATGAACGCACGCTGCGCTGGGCGCAAGAAGCCCGCGATCTTCACGACTCGTGGGGCGGTGCTTCCCGCGGGCAGGCGGTGTTTGGCATCGTGCAGGGCGGCAACGATCCAGAGCTGCGGGTCGATAGCGCGAAACGCATGCGAGCCATGGAATTCGACGGCTACGCAATCGGTGGTTTGTCCGTGGGCGAAACCAAAGCGCAAATGGTGGTCGCCGCAGATGCCGCAATGACCGAGCTGCCCAAGGACCGGCTGCGCTACATGATGGGCGTTGGCATGCCCGAGGACCTGATCGCGATGACCAAGCGCGGTGTCGACCTGTTCGACTGCGTCGTGCCCACCAGGTTTGGCCGCAACAACATCGCGTTCACGCCCGACGGTCCCATCAAGATGCGCAACGCGCAGTGGGCTGACGACCCGTCACCGTTGGATCCAACGTGCCCCTGCGCCACGTGCACCGACTTCAGCCGCGCGTATCTGCGACACCTCGCGGTGGCGAAGGAAATGCTCGGCGCCGTGCTGCTCTCCATTCACAACGTGACGTTTGTTCAACGTCTCATGCAAAGCATTCGGGCGTCCGTGCAAGTCGACCCCGAACCGGATTCCCGTACTCCCATGCCGACGCTCGACTCATGAAACTGCATTCGCCCACGTCTCTCGCCGCGCGACTCGCGGTGCTCACCACGCTGCTCCTGAGTCCTGCCGTAGACGCCCAGTCCGGGCGCACCTTCAAAGCGCGCGACGACTTTGGGTTCGCGGCAACGAAGGCTCCCCGCGCCGACGCAAAGCGCACACACCTTCGCTTGGGCACCTGGAACATTGAGCACTTCGGCAACCGCCAAGAGGGCAAGCGCAGCGCGGCAGACCTACGGGCTATTGCCAAGCTGATCCACGGCATGGAGGTCGACGTGCTCGCGGTGCAGGAGATCGGCAACGCGAAGGCCTTCAGCTCACTGGCTCGCGCGCTCGGCAAGAACTGGGAGTTCGTGCTCGGCAGGACTGGCGGCTTCCGCGAAGACAGCGGCCGCATCAGCGTGGGCTTCCTGTGGAACAAGGACGCCGTCGATTGCATGGAGGCCGGCGAACTCAACGAGCTGCCGCGCTTCGTTGAGGGGCAACCCATCTTTCACCG
>CBESZZ010000487.1:0-3685 GCA_965534055.1 uncultured bacterium
CTTGGCCGAAGCGGTCGAGGCGGTTCCAGGCTTCAGCCTTCTCAGCACCAAACCAGGCACCGCTGATGTCGGAAAACACGCCGCCCCACCCGTCAGGGAAGGACTCGGAGTTCGAGGTAATCGTTTCCCGGTCAAACTCTGAGAGCAGCACCATCAAAATGCTGATGAACGGGATCAGGCAAAGGCCCACCCACTTCAGGTTGGCGCCGGCGAACCGGTTGAGCGAGATCGCGCCCCACCAACTCCAAACCATGCCCAGGCCGATGATCAAGAAGATGGCGCCGGGCAACGTCTTGTAGCCGGTGTCGTAGGCCATGGTGCCGTCGTAGGACATGCCGAACGGCATGAGGCAACCGACGACAATCAGCACGCCCGCGAACAGGAACCGGTAGTAAGCCTTGTCGGCGTTGGGGTTGTACGCGGGGGCCGGCAGGCCGGTTCGGAGCTGTGCGACGACGGGTTCCATCATGGACGGTGCCGTGCTCACGGCGGCCCCGGGGAGTGGTTCCAACGGCTCGAGGTCGTCGAGGTCGTCGAGGTGTTCCAGGGGTTCGAGTTCAGGAAGGTCGTCCGGGTTCGTCATGGTTTCCTTGCGGAATGAGGAGAGGGCGTTGGGGGCTGACCGATCGATCGCGGCCAGCCGAGTTGGCTGGCAACGTCGAGCGCGAGAGTTGGCTCACTCCATTTGGGCAAGTCGCCGCTCGCGGTCTTCAGCCAGCAGGGTCTCGAGAACCGGATCCAACCGGCCCTCCATCACCTGGGCGAGGGGAAAGTTGCGCCCGATCCGGTGGTCCGTCAAACGATCTTGAGGAAAGTTGTAGGTTCGCACTCGCATGCTGCGGTCGCCGGAGCCCACCTGTTCCTTGCGCTCGGCGGCTCGCTCCGCGTCTTGGCGTCGCTTGGTTTCCTCGTAGATGCGGCTGCGCAGCACCTTCATAGCCTTGGCGCGGTTCTTGATCTGGCTCCGCTCGTCCTGCATGGCGACCACGATGCCCGTGGGCTCGTGGGTGATTCGAACCGCGGAGTCGGTCTTGTTGACGTGCTGCCCACCGGCCCCACTGGCGCGGTAGGTGTCGATGCGAAGGTCCTTTTCGTCGATCACGACCTCCAGGTCTTCCACCTCTGCCAAGACCGCGACGGTGGCGGCTGACGTGTGGATGCGGCCCTGGGATTCCGTGGCGGGGACTCGCTGCACCCGGTGCCCACCGCTCTCGAACTGCAGCCAGTGGAAGGCGTTTGGGCCCTGGATGCGGAGCACCACATCCTTGAAGCCCCCCATGTCCGTGGGCGAGCTGGACATGACCTCGACCTTCCACTTCTTGCGCTCGGCGAACTTCGTGTAGAGGCCACAGAGATCCCCGGCGAACAGCGCAGCCTCTTCGCCACCGGTGCCGGCACGAACCTCGACCATCGCATTGCGGTTGCCGTCGCCGGTCTCTGCCAGCATTTTGTCGAGCAGCTCATCCGCCAGTGCCCGGGTCTGCTCGATCAGTTCAGGAAGCTCGGCGCGAGCCAAATCAGCCAGTTCGCGGTCGCCGCCGGGCTCGAGCAGCGTTTCGTGCTCGCGCACCTGGTCGCGCTGTGAGCGGTAGTTCTCGTAGAGCTCCGACAGGGAGTGCAGGGTCCCGAGCTCGCGGTGGAGCGCCGAGAGTTCTTGCGGCTTTGCGGCGGCTTCTGGCGTGGCCAGACGAGCAATCAGCTCATCGCGTCGCGCGACCATGCCGTCGAGACGGGCTTCGATCCTGGGTTTGAGGAAGTCACTCATGGTCGATCTCGCACGGTCATCGAGCGCGGAGTCTACCGGCAGGAACGCTTGCGCAAACCATGTGGTCTTCGCTCAGCGGAGCCAGCGACGCAGGGCCGACTCTTGTTCAGAGTCGAGGACCTGATCGAAACGCATGGTGCCGGCTGGGCGACGATCCACCGACCAGAGGCTCAGGACCGCCAGCGTCGCGCCCCGGATGGCAGGATCTCGCAGCGGAAGCGCCCCCTCGGGCAGTTCAATGACCGCCTGAGGCCAATGTGGACGGGTTGGAACTCGCGGTGGCGGCATGGTGCGAACCACGGCTAGCACGCCGCTGGGGAGGACTCGTGCCACCGGCCCGCGCACCGTGGCCAGGACCTCCGGCGCCAGCGAACCCTGCATCAGGTAGATCGTGTCGGCTTGGCCCATCGGTAGGCCGGACTTCATTGCACGAGTTGCCGCGGATTCGTGGGCGCGAACGGGTTTGGATGTGCGCCCACCGCTGGTTCCCGGTGAAGACTCTTGAGCCGACGCCCGGTCCTGCACCCCTCCGGCGACACCCGCTGGGCCGGCTGGGTCACGCGGCTTCGAACCGGAGTGCACGGTGTAGGCGAGCCAGGCGAAGAGCGCTGCGGCCAAGAGGCCACCCAGGATCACTCGGAGGGTGAAGTTCATCCTCGGTGCAACCGGCGCGAGGCGCGCAGCAGTCGTTGGACCGCCGCTACGTGCAGCCCAACCACCGTGTCTGTGGCGCCCGATCGCATCGTCGCGAACGAGCAGGCGGGTTCCTGCAGGCCGTAGCCACCGGCCTTGTCGCTCCACCCGCCACCGTGAATCCACGCCTCGTATTCGGACTGCGCCGCGGGCCATGGCGCCATGGCGACCTGGGCGACGGCGCATTCGGCAAACCCAATCCCGCAGGATCGTGGGAAGGCGTTCGCGTAGGCCGCGCTGCTGCCTTCAGGGATCCAGGTCTCAAGCCAGTGGGCGGTCAGGACTTCGTGGGTCTCGCCGGCCAGTGCTTGCAGGACGCGTTTGGCTTCGGCGGGGCTTCCTGGCTTGCCGTGCACGACGCCGAGGTGCAACACCATCGTGTCGACGCCCAGCACCGGCTTGGCGGGCACGCACTCTCCGCTCTGTGCACCCTGGGCCTTCGCACGCGCTTTCATCACTGCGCGGGTGCGTGGCTCGACGCCGGGGAAGTCCGGTTCGTTGCCGGGGCGTACGAGGTCAAACTGCAAGCCAGCGGCCTGTAGCAGCAGGCGTCGTCTAGGTGAGCTGGAAGCCAGAAGCACCGCCGAACGATACCGCCCAAATTGGATCAGCCCAGTTTGCAACGGGTCCAGGCATGCATGTCGCCGCGGTGCGGAGACCCTGCGCCGGAACCAAGCCCCCACAGCCGCGGCTCAAGTGAGCCGGCAGCCGGGTCTACTTCTTGCCTTTCGGCTCTGGGCCGAGGCGCAGGATGGTGCACGTGGGGCAAAGCTGGTGCTTCGCCGACTTCGCACTCTGCTCCGCGACGTCCAGGGGCAGGTGGCCGAATGGCTTGAGCAGCGTGCGCATGTCGGTGATGAACGACTCGACGTGCTTGTCCTTTGGCTCCAGGCCGAGGCGCTGCTGCACTCGTTGGGTTGAGCGTTCGGAGAGGAAGATCTCTTCGAACGAAACCAGGTGAACGAGATGCTTGGCCATCGCCGCTGGGACGGACGGCACCCGCTGGAAGAACATGTTGCGGTCCGTCACACTCGCTTCGCGAAGGAAGTCGAGGGTGAACCCGTTCTGGTCGTTGTAGATCTCGTCGATGCCGCGCTTGGCGGCGAGGCAAACCTCGAACGCGTTGGGTAGCTCGAATTCCGCGAGCATCTCCTCGATCTCAAACGCTTCGGTGACCCGGTACTCGTTGCGGTCGACGAACTCGCTTTCGATCCGCGCCAGGATCTG
>CBESZZ010000488.1:0-3673 GCA_965534055.1 uncultured bacterium
GGACCGGGATAGAACGCCTGGAAGCCGAAGGGCTTCGTTGCTGCTGCTGCAACGACCTTCCACACGTCGATGCCCATGGTTTGGAGCACGGGCTTCAGCTCGTTCACGAGCGCGATGTTCACCGCGCGATAGATGTTCTCGAGCAGCTTCGCCGACTCGGCGATCTCGGCGGACTCGACTGCGATGACTTCCGCGATGGCGGCGTCGTAGAGCGCGTGGGCGAGCTCGGTGCTCACCGGGTCAATGCCGCCGACGAGCTTCGGAATGGATTGTGTTGAGTGGCCCTTGCGGCCTGGGTCTTCGCGCTCTGGGCTGTAGTCCAGGAAGAAGTCTTCGCCACCGCGCAACCCCGACTGTTCCAGGATCGGCAGGCAATCGCCCCGCGTCGTGCCGGGATAGGTCGTGGACTCCAGCGTGACCAGCTGACCGATCCGCAGCACGTCGCGGACGAGGCCGGTGGAGACCTCGATGTAGGTCATGTCCGGCTCGTGGTGGTCACCAAGCGGCGTGGGCACGCACAGAATGACGACGTCGGCTTCGGCCAAGATCTTGGAGTCGCATGACGGGCGGAAGCGGTCGGACGCGGCGAGCGTCTTGACCAAGTCCTCACCCAGGTGCTTCAGGTAGGTCTCGCCTGCGTTGAGCATCCGGATCTTCTCCGGATCGACGTCGAAACCGATGGTGGGGAATCCGGCTTCGTGCATCGCGCGAACGAGCGGCAATCCGACATATCCCAAACCGACCACGGCAACGGTGGCGGTGCGGTTGTCGATTTTCTTGCGCAGCGCGACGGCTGCGGCTGGGGCGGTCTTGGTCATTGTGGCTGAGGCTGGCGTCATCGTCTTCTCATCGGTCGTTTGGCGACCCGCAGCCAAGCGGATTGCTCACGCGAGGAAGACATCGTTCCCGCTGCCAGAGTGGCTGGGCAATGCGGGCCGCGGAGCTTCGGCGAATCGAAGGCCTTGGGGAAGCCGGATTCCCGCAAGGGATTGGCGGATGCCGGGGGCCGACGGGTGCGATGGCCACGATGGCCCGGTAACGTCGGCTCCGTTGCCATGGGCCAAACCACAAAAACTTCCCTCTCCTCGCGGCAGCGCGCCTCGGCCCGAGCGGCTTTGGGGCTCGCCGCCGGCTTCTGTGGGCTCGTTTCCGCCTGCGGAGTCGCGCCCGGGCCCGATGCATCGCTGCCGTCGATGCTCTGGATCGACCGCTACGACTGGCGGACCGCCGCGGACATCCAGCGGGTCGTGAAAGACGCGGCGGACCTGGGCTTCGACCCGGTGCTGTTTCAGGTCCGGGGCAACGGCACGGCGCTTTGGCGCTCCGCGCTGGAGGTCTGGTCGGAGCGGTTCGAGTACAAGGATCCCGGATTCGATCCCCTCGAGGTCGCCCTCCAAGCTGCGCATGGCCGCGGCTTGAAGCTGCACGCTTGGTTCAACGTGATGCCGGGATGGCGAGGTGAAGCGGATCCCGCCGACGAGCGCCAACTGCTCCGAGCGCGACCGGGCTGGTTCATTCGAGATGCTGCCGGGCGGCTGCCGCCACGGGGCGATGGATCGTACCTGGGCCTCAACCCGTGCCTCCCGGAAGTGCGTGAGTATCTCGCGTCGCTGTGCCGTGAACTCGTGTTGCAGTATCCGGGTCTGGATGGGCTGCATCTCGACTACGTGCGCTTCCCCGAGATCGCGTCCCAAGATGATTCAGGGGTGCGTTGGCCCGGCGACTTGCGCACGCTGCAGGAGTGGAGCGAGCAGCGCGATCCGCCGTCGCCAGCCACGGATCCAGCAGGTTTCGCGCAGTTCCAGCGGGACTGCGTCACGAAGACGGTCGCGGCCATTGCGGACGCGGTGCAGGCGGTCTCGGGTCGTTCGGTGCAGCTCACCGCCGCCGTATTTGCGGATCCGAAGACGGCGCGCCACAAGGTGCGGCAGGATTGGCCGACTTGGGCCCAGCGTGGGCTTGTCGATGGGCTCATGCCCATGAACTACACCGACGACAACGAGCTGTTCACGCAGCGCACCCGCACCGCGATTGCGCACAGTGCGGGCGTGCCCGTGATTCCTGGCATCGGGCTCTACAAGTTGCGCGGTGGACCGCAGGCCGCACTGCAGCAAGTCGAGGCGCGTGATGCGGGCGCGGCTGGTGTGGCGGTGTTTGGTTACCGCGAGATGGACGGCAAACTGCCGCCTGAGGCGGGAGAGAAGCGGGCTGCGATGGAAGCTGGGTTCCGCCGCGCGGTGTCAGGTCAATTCCGACCCTGACCGCGCGAGTCGCGATGGGCTAGGCGGCGCTTCCATGCCCCCACGACCCACAGGTCGGCGATGGCGACGAGCGCCAGGGCGCCGACCGGAAGGAGTCTTCGGGCCGGTCCCGTGGTGCGTGCGATGGCTCGTCCTGTCTCTCGCTTCCGCGACAGCCCAGTCGGTCGGTGCAGCTCACCGCCGCCGTCGAAGCCTGCAGGGTCCGTGTCGATGCGCATGGGGGCTGTGGCTGTCCACGTCGTCTGCACCAGGTGAATCGGCCGTGAAGGGTCGGTGAGGAACGGCCGCTCAGGCCAGTTTCGACGCGGTGAGCAGCCTCTTCCTGTTCCCCCTGCGGAACATCCGCCGTGGGCACCCCGATTCATCGGGCTCGAAACAGCTGGTTCTGCCCGTTTTCGGGCATCCCGGCGTTCGAGAGCCGCCGTGGCGCGGAGCTTGCCTGAACGGTCCATGCCCCGCGAAGCCACTCCCGTGAGGCGCGTCCCACAAGTTGCGTCACGCAATCGACCGTGACTGTCCTTTCAACCCTGACGCCTGCGCAGCGGGCCATCGTCATGCCACACATCACAAAGCTACTGCCTCGTACTTGCGCTGGAGCGTGCGCGCTCTGGATCACCGCCACACTGGGCGCGCAGGGTCTGCACGCCGTGGATCACGGAGTCGAAAGTGGCCCCGCGCCCCGCCTGGCGGGGTTAGAGCTTCGGAAGATGCACGTCGCGGCAACCGTGCAGGGGCAGGTGGCGACAACCACGTTGCGTCAGACCTTCCACAACACGACCGCGCAACAGCGTGAAGCGATCTGGCTCTTGCCGCTACCCGAGGGCGCCACCGCCGATGGTTTCGCGATGGAGGTCAACGGCAACCGCATGGAGAGCGAAGTTTTGGACGCCGGCGGTGCGCGACAGATCTACGAGAGAATTGTGCGCAGGCGTCGTGATCCCGGTCTGCTGGAATACGCGGGAAGGGGTTGCTTGCGCGCCCGGGTCTTTCCGATCCCGGCCCATGGCGAGATGCAGGTGGAGGTGAGGTTTCGTCAGGTGTTGCCGCGCACCGGTGGGCTGGTGCATTGGACTTTCCCGCTGAAGAGCATCACGGCTGCGGGGCAGACTCCGGAAGCGTTGACGTTCGACCTGCAGATCGCGGGCGATCAGCCGTTGCGCACCGTGTACTCGCCGGTGGCTGATGTGGACGTTGTGCGAATTGGCGAGCAGGAAGCGCGGCTGTCCTTCGAATCCCACGGCAAGGCGCCAACCCGCGACCTCGAAGTGTTCTACGCGTTCGAAGAGCGGGACTTCGGCTTGGATGTCTTGAGCTATCGCAAGGCGAAGGAGCAGGGCTACTTCCTGATGACGCTGTCGCCGAAGCAAGATTGGCCCGTCGACGAGGACGCCTACCGCACAGTGCAGTTCGTG
>CBESZZ010000489.1:0-3666 GCA_965534055.1 uncultured bacterium
GGCGCAGACCGCAGTGAGCGTAGCCAACTGATCGCTGAATTCTTCGTCGCGCCCGGTGCGCCGCAGGCCATGCAGGTGCAGGTAGAAATACTCCAGATAGAGTTCGGCAAAGTTTGGTCGATCGGGGAACTCCTTGGTGAGTGTGAAGGTCAGCTTCACCGCAGCGGCCGCGTGATCGACCACGCCTGCCCAGCGGTTCTTGCGCGCGTCGAGTTGCGACCACGCGCCGTGCATGCGGGCGAGGCTTGCGCGCCAGTCGGGCCTGCCGTCTTTCGCGGCTGCTCGTTTCATGAGCTCGGTGGCTCGACTCAGCGGTTCGGCGTGGTCGTAGTCCGCTTCCTGGAACGCCGTCACGTAGGCCGCGGTTTGCACGACCTCCGCGAGACGAACCATTGCTTCGGGGTCATCGGGCCGTTCAGCAAGCAGGTCTTCGCGAATTCGAATCCCCTGTGCGAACGCGGAATGGGATTCCTTCGCCGACCCACGCTGGGCCAAGCGTGCCCCCTCGAGGCTCCAGGCTCGCGACATCAAAGTCAGCCGGCGTCGTTCCAATACCGCATCGGCCACCGGCTGGTCCGAGCGGAGCAGCTCCGTGTTCTTCGTCGTTGCGTCCTGATGTCGACCGGTGTGCCGCAGCGCGACGATTAGGAGGCTCAACGCCGAGGCTCGACTTACGCGAGCTTTCATGGCATCGGCTTCGTCGAGCGAGGCTTCGACTTGGTCGAGAATGTCCAGCGCACGCGCCGCGGCTTCACGGGCTTCGTGGTACGAACCTAGCTGGGTATGCACCTGACTGAGGCGTTCGTACGTGGAGGCCGTGTGCAGTCCGATGTGGCCCTGATCCGTTTCGCTTTCAAACACGCGTTCGTAGAGCACTGCCGCCTTCTTCAGCAGCGCGCGGCGAACCGGATCTCGTACCGGCGGTTGACCGGGCTCCCACACGAACCCTGTCTCGAGCATGGACTCAATCGCAGTCACGGCGTCGCTCAGTCGCTCGTCGGCCCGTTCGCGTTGCGTGTCGGCCACTTGCACTGCACCGGAAATTGCGCGCTCGGCGGATCGCTCCTGCACCAAGTAGAGAATGGGCAGGACGACGGCGAACACCGCGCATGCGGCCCACGCAGTCGCGCGAGCAGGGTGGCGCTTCGACCATCGACGCAGCCGCAGCCAACTCGATGCCCGCTGCGCTTGGATCGACTGGCCCTCGACCAGGCGCTCGACCTCCGCACGAAAAGCTGCCATCGTTGGATAGCGGCGCTTGGGATCCGGATCCATCGCCTTGCGGCAAACGGTTTCGACGTCGCGTGGCACACTGTTCGTGAAGCGAGACAAGGAGCGTGCGTTGCCCGAGACGATCGCCGCGCGCGTGTCTACTTCCGAATCTCGCGGATACGGTGGCTGCAGCGCGAGCATTTCGAACAGCAGCACACCGACCCCATACACATCGGTCCAAGGACCAATCTCCGCGGTCGCTCCACGCACCTGCTCTGGTGCCATGTACGGCAACGAGCCGGGCTGCACTCCGGTGTGAGTGAGGGCGTCGACGCCCTCAAGGCGCGCGAGCCCGAAGTCCAGAACGTGCACGACTCCGTCCGGTGTCATCATCGCATTGGATGGTTTGACGTCGCGATGCAGGACGCCGCGCTCGTGGGCGTGCTGAAGTGCGTGAGTGACCTGCGACGTAATCTGTAGGCACGTGTCTACCCAAGAGCCGCGAAACACGGCGGGTGCTTCGGCCGGGTCGTTCGATGCGTGTGTTGCGGGACTCGTGACGTCGGCGACGGGGCCCGCTTCCTGTCGGGTGAAAACCTCGGCGAAGTCCGCTCCGGAAAGCGAGTCTGGCCTTGTCCCCCGAGGAAACGTTCCGAGCACTCGATCGAGCCCCAAACCGTCGACGGCATCCATCGCGAAGTAGGGCAATCCTTCGTGCTCGCCGTGGCCGACGATCGCGACGATGTTCGGATGGTCGAGCCGTGCGACCGCCTCGACTTCGCGATGGAACCGCAGCTTGGCTTCCGTGCTGTAGCGATGTTCGCGCGGCAGCACTTTGAGCGCACACCGGCCCAAACCGTTCGGTGTCTCCGCGAGGTAAACGACACCCATACCACCGCGCCCGAGCTCTCGAAGCACGCGAAAGCCATCGATCGTGTCCGGCAAGTCTTCGCCCGCTTGGAGCAGGCCCATGCCCGCCAGCGCCGCGAGCTGCTCTCTCGCCTGGGCCTCGTGTTCAGGGTGCTGGGCAAGGAGGGATTCTACGCCGTCGTCGTCTCCGGACTCGACGAGGTCCAGGAGCTGGGAAACCAAACGCTGCAGATCGGTCCAATCGTTCCCGTTCACGGTCTCGACAAGTTACAGTGCCCGCGCGAGTCCGCAACGTGCTCGCGTCCATGCTTGATGACTCCAGAGATACCGTCCAGGCCGCCTCCGCGGGCAACCCGGCAGCCGTCGACACCCTGCTCACGCGTTATCTCCCGAGCGTTCGGGCGTTTCTGCGTCTGCGCGCCGGAGGTCTCTTGCTCGCCCGCGAATCTGCATCGGACCTGGCGCAATCCGTTTGCCGCGACGTGCTGCAGAGCCTCGATCAGTTTCGCTACGACGGCGAAGATGGGTTTCGGCGCTGGTTGTTCAAGACCGCGCAGCGAAAGATCGTCGACCGCTACGACTATTACAAAGCGCAGCGGCGCACTCCGGATCGTGAGTCACCGCGGTTGGTGACCGACACTCTGGCGGTCTACGGCGACGTTCCGTCGCCAAGCCATCAGCTCATGGCCAAGGAACAACTGGAGCGGCTGGAGAACGCTGTGGAGGCGCTCCCCGAGGATCAACGCGAAGCGTTCATCCTGTGCAAGGTCGTCGGCTTGACGCGGCGGACCGTAGCCGACGATCTCAATCTCTCGGAGGGTGCCGTGAAGATGCGGCTGCATCGCGCGCTGATTACGCTTGCTGAAACGATGACGGAAGGGTGAGCAGGTCACGCGATCCGCGATGGGCGCGGTCCGCGCGTCGGGGCGTCGAAGTCACATTCGATTGCAGGCCCGAAGTCGTGCCCCAGGTTCTGATTCCCAAGGCCCGGAGTGGCCTCGGCGCTCTGTTCTTCGCGGTTCCGGGCTCGGCGTGGGGGCTCCCGCCACCGCTGCTCTCGTTGGGCAGGTTTGGCTGACTCGTCGTCTGCGGCGCGTGGAGAGCCCATACCATGGCTACAACCTGTGCTGCCTCTAAGTTCTCAACCTCGTTTGCATCGGGGTGATCGCCTGTCGCTGACGGCACCGAGTTCGCAGGTGAGAATCCTGTGCCCCTCCAGGCCTTACAGTTCCCGTTCTCTTGTCCGATCCCGTCTCTGAGCCCCACGACTTCACCCGCCTTCTGGTCGCCGCCAGGAATGGGGATCACGACGCGTTGCAACAAGCGTTCGTCGTCGTATTCGGCGAGCTGCGACGGATGGCTTCGGGGTTGCTCAAACAAGAACGCTGTGGTCACACGCTGCAGCCAACCGCCCTGGTCAACGAGGCGTACCTCAAGCTCTGCAGGCAAGACTCCACGGCGGCGGCGGAGCGGGGCCAGTTTCTCGCCGTCGCCGCCCAGGCCATGCGTCGTGTGCTGGTGGACCACGCGCGCACCCGCGGGCGTGACAAGCGGCGGGCGCCGGGGCATCAAGTGCCCCTCGAC
>CBESZZ010000490.1:0-3661 GCA_965534055.1 uncultured bacterium
TGACCGGCCGGCCAGCGCCGCAAGAATCTCCCGCCGCCTGAGCCAACACCTCAATCCCACGCTGCGGTTCTTCACCACGGACCCCGCGGAGGTGGTGGTGCTTCACCGTCGGCGAGACGGCTTGGCCCGCATGCTGGCCTGGGCGGCCCGAGAATCGGGGAGCACCTGCCTGTGGACAGGGCCCGGGGCGATCCCTCACACACTGCAAATTGACCGGGTCGGCCTGGATGGCGAATCCGGTTCCTGCACCTTCGACGAGGTTTCAGTCCGCAGAACCGTGGACGACGCGCTTCTGGACGCGGCCTTGGCCCAAGCATTCGCACGAACCCGCCCCTTGCCCCTGTCTCGTCGTCCGGTTGAGCGGCCTGGGGTGCGCGCCTGGACCGCAGCTCGCTGGCAAGCACGCATCGGCGGGTGGCCCGGAGGTTCACAGGACGGCGAACCAGGAAGCGCAGCGCCGCCATGGGTGTCGGCGACCGAGGCTCCCGCCCGACCCTATGACCAACTGCGCGCCCCCGCGGTGAACCTTCCCTCCACTCCGTTCGTCGCCGTGGTGCTCCAACGAGAAGACGACCCAAGAGTCCGACTGGATGCTGCCTTCGTTCCAACCGCCATCGATCTCGTGCGAGCCACCGCACGGGCGGCCCACCGCATCGAACCAGGCATGCCCCTGGTCGCCGTGCTGCCCGACGGCGGCATCCGTCGCGCCGACCTAGACACACTGCGGGCCATGGACGGCATCCAGATCACACCCGGCATCACCGCCCCGGAAGTCACAGCTGCTGCCGTCGCCGTCGTCACGCTCAACGATTCCCGTGCGGTCACCGGGTTGCTCGCGGGAACCCCAGTCGTGCACTGCGGCCGCGCATTTTGGGCGCGCCCGGGTGTGGCGATCGCGAGTTGCGTCGACCGCCTAGAGGTCGATCTACCACGAGCGGTGCAGACCCGCTCGGAGCCAGACGGTGGCCGAAGCCGTCGCGAGTTTCTCACCTGGCTGCTCCAGGAGGGGCACGTGTGGTGCTCGCCGAGCATGCCGGATCAAAACGGCATCGGCGGTCTGGTCGGCGCCATCGAAGGCGAGATCCAACACCCTTGGCCTGGACGACGCATGGGCTACCGCAGCGGGCCGGCGTGGCCTCTATCCGCGCGGTAGCGCGTGCATCGACCAAGCAGTCGCTCCGCGCGCGATGCACTGCACCGCACGCGTGAAGTGACGCTCTAGTTCTACGGGCAGACGAAGAACTGCAGGAACCCGCGGTTGGGATCCATCGGATCCGCGGCAATCTCGCCGGTCAACGTACCGTTCGGCGTCGTGATCGTGACGACCAGGCCGGCCATCGCGCTTCCAGCAACGCCAGCGCCGCCGTCCGTGTCGCAATCGAACACGAACAGTCCACTGCTGAACGAGTTGAAGTCGAACGTCAGCGTCTTGACGGTGGTCGCCGTCATTGGGTCGATGTTCGAGGGAGTGAAACCGAGGTTGCCCGCCGTCGGCGAGCAGGTCGTCAGTGGCGTCGTAGCGAACTCGAGACCGGTCGCGACTTCGGTGCCACCACGGTAGGTGTTCTCACACCCCAGCTCGTTGGTTTGACCGCCAAACAACTTGCCACCGAGACCGTTGAGCGACTGGTCGGTATCCCAAACCATCGTGGCCTGCGCGGGGTTGCTCGAAGCAACCCAGTCCAAAGTGATGCTGTCGATCTGGCAACCGAGCTCGTTGGTGATTCGCCAGTAGTTGCTGTCGGCGAAGTTGTTCACGCCCACTGCTTCAACGATCAGACTGGGCTCTGCGAACTGGAAGAACATCTGGTTCGATGCCATGAGCACAGCCGAACCGCCGGTCTCGGGAACCTTCGGATACATGCCCTGCAGACGGATGATTTCACCGTCGCCGAACAAGCCTGCAGGCACCACGCCCATGGATGGCGCACCACCCGCGAACGTCAGATCCGTCAACGCCAAACCCTGAGGATTGGATGACTGAGACAGCGCAACCAGCTCGGGGATGTTGATGCCCGGCAGGATTTGCGTCGCGCCGTTGACACGTGCACCGCCGAAGAAGTTGAAGAAGATCATGACGGGAGCGTCGAGCCCCGCACCACGCGGCCGACTCAGGCCCCAGCTCGCGTTGTCCCCAACCATCAGGCGCTTGTACTGCTCGCCGTCGAGCATGCCGCCGTTGACCGCCGTCTCAAGGCGGCCTTCACCGGTGCCGTCGATGCACAGCGAGTTGCTGGCATACAGGTGCACGCGGTATTCCGTGAGGAGGTCGGACGCAGCCTGATCAACACCCACGAGCGAATAGAGCCCGTTCGCGTCGGTCGGTCCAATGTCCAGACCACCCTGCGCACTGCCAGCGGCGTTGCGCGGGAAGTTCGCACCCGTCAGCAAGCCGGTCAACGCATCGATCTGCGCAATCGGACCCGCGTTTGGTGCGGAGTTGGCCCACAGGCTGGTCGTCTTCGCATCCCACGCCAAACCGTAGATCGACCAAGGGTTCGCCGGGTCAGTCACGTACTGCGTGAGGATGTTCCCATCGAGATCCATCTCAACGAGATCGGACGCAAAGCTCGCGGCCCACAGCGAACCATTGCCGCTGTTGCCTGCCGGGTCATAAGCGACACCGCGGTGGTTGCCCGTGACGGCCAAGGACGCGCCGCCCACTGGATTGAAGCGCAGTGGCTGCAGTCCATTGGCGGTTTGAATTGTCGCCGCCAACAACCCGGTGTTCGGGTCGAGGATACGAATGCCGGCTTCATTGCCGAACATGATCGAAGCGCCGTCGGTGGCACCGTCGCGATAACCAAACGCGCTGGTCGTCGAGTTCTCTAGCTGCGGCATGGTCCGCACCGGAGCACCCGAGCTATCCAACACGTGGATGGTGTGCGGCGTTGTGGCCGTGCCGTCAAACGCGCTGATGAAGTACTCGCCGGCAAGATGCGCGACGCCCAGTGAAAGCGCGCCGCCGGTCGCCACGTCGAGATCGATCGATTGGCGCTGCGACCCCAGGCCGCCCTGGAAAGTCTCGAGAGGAGTTAGCGGGCCCTGTGCGCACACCGCGCTCGCGAAGAGTGCGGCAGCTGCTAGCACCGCTGCTTGGTTTTGGATGGAAGACATGAGAAGGGTTCGTGTGTAGGAAGTGTTGCGTGCGGCGAAGCTCATCGAGTGAGCCGCGGCGTCGCGCAGAATGGGAATCAGCAGCGCCTTACGGGCAGTTCGTGAAGCGGATGAACGCGCGGTTCGGCGTGCTCGGATCCGCGGCGAGTTCGCCGGTCAGCGAACCGTTCGGCGTGACGATCGTGACGACCAAGCCGGCCATCGCATCGCCCGTGACGCCAACGCCACCATCCGTGTCGCAGTCGAAGATGAAGTCTCCACTGCTGAAGTTGGTGAAATTGAACGTCAACGTCCGCGCCGTCGTGACCCCCGTGACGTTGCTCGGCGTGTAGCCGAGGTTGCCCGCGGTGGGGTCGCACGTGCTGGCTGCCGATCCGGCGTAGTCGAGACCCGTCGCGAGATCCGTGCCGTCACGGAAGCTGTTCTCACACGTCGCCACGTTGTTCTGCCCGCCGTAGAGCTGACCGCCGAGCGCGCTGCTCAGCGGCTGGTCGGTATCGAAGACCATGGTCGCTTGACCAGCGTTCGTAGACGCAACCCAATC
>CBESZZ010000491.1:0-3660 GCA_965534055.1 uncultured bacterium
CTTGCTTTCGAGTTCAGCAATGCGACCCTCGATGAAGCTCTGCTTCTCCTTGGCGGCGTGATATTCGGCGTTTTCAGCCAGATCACCATGCTCGCGAGCTTCAGCAATTGCTGCGATCACGGTGGGTCGTTCCACCGATTTCAGATTCTTGAGTTCTTCTTCGAGAGCGACATGGACGTGGCTATCAGCGAATCGATCGCTGGCGGCGAGGCGGTGGTCTACTCACATCGTTCGCCCGACAAGGAAAGTCCGAACGAAGACTCGGTCGCGCTTATCCGCTCGGCGAACGACACAGGTGTGCTGGTGGTGGCAGATGGAGTCGGCGGCATGCCCGGTGGTGAGCAAGCTTCGAAGCTCGCCATCACCGTGCTGAGCAAGGCGATTGAGAAATCTGTCCGCGATGGTTCGAGTTTGCGCGTGGGCATCTTGAACGGGATCGAAGAGGCCAATCGCGCGGTTTTGGATTCCGGTGCGGGCGGCACCACTTTGGCGGTGGCCGAGGTGTCCGGTACCGAGATTCGAACTTATCACGTGGGGGATTCGACGATCTTGTTGACCGGTCAACGTGGCCGCATCAAGTTGCAGACGATCCCGCATTCCCCGGTTGGCTATGCCGTCGAAGCGGGTCTCCTGGAAGAAGACGAAGCGATGGTGCACGAGGATCGTCACCTGATTGCCAACGCGATCGGTATGCACGAAATGCGGATCGAAGTTGGTTCGGCCCTTGAGATGGCCGCACGGGACACGTTGCTGCTGGCCAGTGATGGGCTTTCTGACAACCTCTACGTTGCGGAGATCATCGAGAGCATCCGGAAGGGTAAGCTCGTCGATGTCGCTGAAACGCTTGCGGCGGTTCGCGAAGGCAGGATGGAGCGGTCGGCTGTGGGGGAACCGTCCAAGCCGGATGATCTTTCGTTCATCCTCTTTCGACAGTCGTACTAGCTGCAGGTGGGGTTCCTCTCGCAGCTTCCTGAGGGAGCCGGGCTGCAAACGTTGGGGTCGATCCGCGGGCGCGGATAGAATCGCATCGCTCGCGGCTCCGAGACATCTTTCCGGGTGCGTGTTGGATCGCGACTTTTCGGTGGCCCGACACGATGTTCACTCGGCGGGTGAACCGCAAAACCCAGCGACCTAGCGTTCATCGTTTTTCGACGGTTGATGTAGCCTGTCTTGCGAAATGGCTCCTAAACGAAAGCGTCGAAGCTTCGTGCACGCGTTCTTGGCTGCACTCTTTGGGCTGCTGTTGGTGGTGATCTTGCTGCTGGCTGTCGAGGGCGTTGCGTCCTTCTGGTTCGGCAAGTCGTTGCTTCGCAGTCCGTTGGATCCGGCTGCCGCGCTGGTGGATGGTTGGAGTGATGCGCAGCGGGCGCGGCTTGCAGATTTGACCCCTGGCCCGTTCGCCCTCGATCGAGATCCTGAAGTTGGGCACCTCACCAAAGCGCGTACCAAACGCCAGTGGGGTGCTGCTCAAGCGACGACCGACGAGTTTGGCATGCGCCAGCGACCGGAAGGATGGCCGAAGCCCGATCGGCCGCGATGGGTCGTTCTGGGCGACTCGGTCGCGTTCGGGCTAGGTGTTGCGGACGACCAAACCTATGCGGCGAGAATCGAAGCGCATCTAGCGAGTGTTTGGTGCGGAGCAGGGCCGTCTCCAGCGGTCATGACAGTCGGAGTGCCTGGGTGGAACCTCGAAGCTTCGACCCGCTTCTTGCGCAACCATCTGCATCGCTACGACCCGTCGCTGGTGGTGTTGATGCCGGTCGACAACGATCTCGAGAGTCGGAGCGTCGTCACGGAATCCGGCGGCCGAAGTTATGGCATGGATCCGGCCGTCGGTTCTGAACGCATCTATACAACAACTGAGGCGTTCTACGAGTTGTACGCGGCGCTATCGAAACGTGCGCCGCTCGAGAGAGTGGCTGCGGTGTTTCGCGATGGTGGCTTGTCGGCTGTCGAGTACATCCTCACGTCCGGATTGGCACCGGAGTCCGATCGGCGCTACGGGGAGGCTGTGTCCGCTGTCGGCAGATTGCGACGTGACCTACGCGAACGCGATTGTGAGTTGTTCGTGCTGTTTGGTTGGAGTCACCCGTTCTATCGACTGATGGATGACAGGCTGCGGAGAGCGGAACCAAACCTGCCACGTGGTTTCCTGTTCGATTCGTGGCAAAGAGAGGACGCGTTTGCAGACGACGGCCATCCGAACGCCGGCTGCATCGATGCGGGCGCAATCCTGACGGTGCAGCTCCTGCAGAGTCATGGCCTTTTGCCGTCGACGGTTAAGACCTCTTCGCTGCAGGTTCCAAAGTCATACGCCGACCGCATCGTTGAACCGTTGAGCGAAGCAGCGAGCGATGCTTGGTTGGTCGCTCGCCGGAAGTTACTCGAGTCGCACAGTGCGCCCCGTGTCAGCTTCGAAGATGCGATGGGCTTCAATCAGATTTATGGCGGTCTGGAGCCTGACGGCACGATGGGGAGGCAGGCTCGCTTCGCTTTGCTCGGTCAAGGCGGCGAGCGCGAGCTCAAGCTGCGGATCCTTGCTCCAACGAGTGGGGTGGTTGTTCGCCACCTAGAACTTGGTTGTGCGTTTGCGGCCGAAGCCGAGCAGCCCGACACCGAGTTGGTGTGGTTGCCGGTGAAATTTGCCGAGAGTCAGGGCGGATCGGAGCTCGAACTTCGGCTGCCGCTGCCCGAAGGCTTGTCCACGGACGGATGGATCGACGTGAACTTGATCGCGAGCGACCATCTGGTGGAAACGATCGATGGCCGGAGTCGACTTGCGTCCTTGCGCGTCGTCGAGGTTGCGATCGTCGACTAGTCGACGTGCGCATCGGTGCCGCATCGGTCTTCAACCCGTCTTGGTTCGCGATCACTCGATGGCCCAGCTAGGCTGTGGATTCGTGACCACGCATCCTTTGCTCAGGAGTCCCTGTGTCTGAATACAACGCCAAGAACAACCGGCTCGTCTGGTTCGACATCCCAATCGCAGATCTCGATCGTTCGATCGCATTTTACGCGAGTGTCCTCGCCATCAAGGTGAGCCGCGAGGAGTTCGATGGCTATGCCTTCGGAGTCCTGGAACACGCAGATGGCAACGGCGGATGTCTAGTACCCAAGCCGGATGAAATCTCAGCGGACCGTGGCGTGCTCTGTTACCTAAATGCAGAGGGTCGTATTCGCGACGCGGTCAAGATGGTCGAGAAGCATGGCGGCAAAGTCATCGAGCCGATCCAGTCCATCGGCCCGCATGGTTTTCGCGCCGTGGTGATCGACAGCGAAGGCAACCGCGTGGCTTTGCACTCCAGCGCAGATGCGTAGACCCGAGCCTAAGACTCTTCGAGCACGGTGTTGCAGACGCCGACGCACTCGTTGCAGATGTAGGTGGTTGGGCCCGCGATGAGTTGCGGAACCTCCGCACTCGTTTTCTCACAGAAGCCACAGCGTGCGGTGTGGTGCCAAGCGTCATCTAGGTTGCGCACCTCCACTTCGAATTGAGCCCTCGGATCGTCTTGTTCGGGGTCCGGTTGGAAATGGCGAGTGACCGTGATGGTCGGCTGTGCGGCGTCGTCGATGGAGACTTGGCGCTCCAGTTTGCCGTCACGAACGAGGCGTGCCTCGTTCTCGCCTGCGCGGTGCAGTCCGTCTTCCATGGAAGATTTC
>CBESZZ010000492.1:0-3649 GCA_965534055.1 uncultured bacterium
AGGCGACTTGGTCGCGGAGACCATTGCGCAAGCGGACGGCTCGTTCGTGTTCCCCGATGTGCGCGGACGTCACTTCCGACTCGGACTCGAACATGACTTCTACGGTTTCGCTGGCCTGCAGCCGGTGCACCTCCCCGCGCGCGAACCGGGCGCAAAAGGTTCGACGCATGACCTTGGTTCCTTCGAGAGCTACCTGGGCGGCTTGATCATCGGGCGCGTTGAAGGACTGCGTGCGGACGAACGGCCTGAAGTAATGGTCACGGCCGAGATTGATCCGATGGCAGTCATGCAGGATCCGGACAGTTTCTTCGCCACAATCATGCAGGGCGGCCGCCGCACGATGCAGGTTCTGGCGGACGGTTCGTTTCGGTTCCAGGCGGTGTGGCCAACGCCGAAGGCGCAGCTCTCCACGCAGGCGGACGACCGGTGGGCATTCGCCGGACCACTCCGCGTAACCCCCGCCGGCAGCATCGAAACCGTGCTTCGCCTGCAACCCGGTGTCGAACTCACGGTGATCGTGCTCGACGACCAGGGCGCACCGGTTGCCGACGCCGACGTCGCTGTGACCCCGATGAAGCTCTCGGGCGACATGGGCCGCGTGCACCGCGTGAGGCGCGAATCCACCGATGAGGAAGGCCGCAGCGTGCTCACGGGCTTCGCCCCGGGTGAAGTCACTGTGGCAGTCGATGCAACGAATTTCGTCAACGCGCGCGCCACGCTCCAGCTCGAGGCGGGTAGTCCCGCCGAGGAAACCATTCGTCTAGCCCGCGGCATCACCATCAGCGGGATGGTGGTGGATGAGTCGGGCGCTCCCGTCGTGGATGCCGGCGTGGGCATGGTGCCACGCTTCAAGGTGCCACTGATGGGCGACGTCGTGCAAACCATGGGCGCGGACATGCTCGCATCCAGAACGCGATTCTCACCGCACCGCACCGACGAAGAGGGACGATTCACAATCGGTGGAATTGCCGGCTCGGAACCGATGCACGTTCTGGCCGGGCACGAGGACTTCGTGGGCGGATTGACCCCCGATGTCATTCCCGGCGACGACAACGTCGTGGTCACTCTTTCGCAAGGCGGCGGTGTCGTTGGCCGGCTTGTTCGCGCGGAAGACGGCACGGTCCTCAAAGAAGCCGCCGTGCGCACGGTGACCACCATGATGGTGTTCATGCGCCGCTCAACCGCCGAAACCTACACGGCGACCGCGGACGAGGGTCGCTTCGAGTTGGAAAGCGTACCCTCGGGCCGCTGTACCCTCGAAGTCATCGCCGAAGGACGCGGTCGCTTCACGAAATCGATCACCGTGGAGCCCGGCGAACCACTAGATCTCGGTGACCTAGAGATTCCCGCGGAAGCGCGCGTGGTCGGACGCGTGCTGGACCCCACGGGTGCGCCAGTACGCGGCGCTCTGGTGCGCAAACGCGCCCGTGGTTTCGCCGAGAACCCCATGATGGCCCGGCTGATCGACGACGGTGCATCAACCACCACCAGCGACGACGGCACCTTCGAGCTGGTCGGAATGCCCGCGGGTCGGTTCGTGCTTTCTGCGCAAGCCAAGGGCTTTGCCACCGGCCTCTCCGAACGTCTCGACCTTGGCGCGGGAGCGACGCTCACCGACGTGCAGATTCAGTTGCAAGCGGGCGGCCGTATGGAGGGCAAGATCCTGGTCGATCCCGGGACTGACCCCACCGTTTGGCAGATCTACCCCAACAAGATGCCGTCTGGCGCCGTGGCCAGCGGCGTGCCGGATCGCGATGGGAACTTTGTTTTCGAAGGCCTCGACGCGGGCAACTACGACGTCCAGGCGTTTCCTGAGTCAGGGTTCGGACTGCTCGAAGAGCACTCGAAGAAAGGCTTCCAGCCCGGCGAGTCGTTCGACCTCGGCGCGATGATGGAACAACTCAACGCCACCACGTTGCACGCACGGGTGAAGGTGCCGGCAGAAGGAACGGTGAAGGTAACCCTCGACGCACGCGACATGGATTCGGCGGCGCAGAACCTGCTCACCATCGAAGTGCGTGTCGGCGGCAAGCGACTCGAAGACGGCTGGCTCGAAGTGCATTCGACTTCGGGATCGGATACGCGCTTTGGGTTCCTGCAGGACGGCGTTGCGCGACTGCCCATGCCGCAGTCCGAGACCCTACGCATCCAGGTGCGCGGCGGCATGACGATGGCTCCCATTGGTGGCCCGCAAACCGTCGCCCGACCAACCGGTGATTCGCCGCGGCTCGTGCTCGAGCTTCCCGGCGGCCGGCTTGGAGGCGTGGTGATCGACGGAACAACGGGCGATCCACTGGAGACTGCGGCCGTGCGCCTCGTCCGCAACGATGACGCCGGGTCCGACACCCAGACGCTGGGTTCAGGCTTCACGCTCACGGACTCGGACGGGAAGTTCGAGTTCACCGGCCTCACGGATGCGATCTACACCGTGAGTGCAGAAGGCGGGTTCGTGGTCGACGGCTCATCGTCGGGTGATCACGAGGTCAGCCGCATCGAGAACATCACAATCACCGGCAACACCGCCCGCGATGACCTTGTGCTGCGCGCGCGGCCAGGTGCCGCGGCGAGCGTGCTCGTCGTCGACGCCGGCGGCAACCCTCAGGCCGGCGCCATTGTGATCGCCGTCGACGCCACCGGCCTGCCGCTATCGACCTTCGGCATCACCGCCACCGGGACGGACGGGCGCGCTTGGTTCGGCAGCCTGCCCCGCGGCCAAGCCAGGATCGTGGGACGGGCGCCGGGCTTCGCCCCGGGTGCTTCGGGATTGCAACTTCTCGACGGACCAGACGCTCACGTCGAGTTTCGCCTCGTCGTCGAAAACGGACCGGAGACCACCGTGCTGGTGGTCGACGGCTCCGGCGAACCCATCCGCGACGTGCTGATCTCCGCACGTCGACCAGGCGGCGCGTGGATTCCCGCGACATTGCTCGTGCAGTCCATCGCGCCCAACGCCGTTTTCGATCTCGGCAAACTCACCCCCGGCGCATGGGAGTTCTCGGTGGTCCACCCCCGAATCGGCGAATTCAAGGTCGAACGCACCATCCCATCGGGAACGAGCGCGCGGCTGGTGCTGACCGTGGAATAGCAAGCGAGACAGCCGCCAGGGCTCTCGTGTTCCCGGTTCGCTCGCGCGCTTGGTAGATTGCGCGCGCGTGTACCCCCTCGATTCCACCATGAAGGTCTGGCTGCAGCTTCGCCTCGCGTTCTTCGCGTTGGCGTTCATTGCGTTGCTGTTGTCGCCGCTCGGCCGCACCCCGCTGGCGTTCTTCTTTGGGATCATTCTCACGTACCAGATCCTGAGCGCGTTCAACGGCCTGATGCGGTTCGCCGAGCGCTCAAGGTTCAACCAGTCGGTGATGCGCGAGACCCACCGCCGCCAGTTCCACGGCGCAGATCTGCCAAGGCAGATCTTCTCGCTGCTGCTTGGTGTGGCCGAGGCCGACGGCACCGCGACGCGCGATGAACGCGAGCTCGTGCGCCACTTCATGCTCAAGCGCTTCTACGACAAATCGATCGCGGATCAGATCGCGCGCTGGGAACACTCGCCGCAGCCGGTGATGGCGTTGCAGAGCCTGGCCGCGAACATCGGCAAGATTCTGACCGACTCCGAGAAAGAAACCGTCTTCACCTGGGCTTGCCTCGTGGCGTT
>CBESZZ010000493.1:0-3640 GCA_965534055.1 uncultured bacterium
GCGCGCTGCCGATCTGGCGGCACCCATCGGCACGATTTACAGGTTCTCTGACCCGATCCTCGAACCACACGGGTCGCATGCCTGGTCGGCCGACGTAGAATGGCGGCCATGCAGCTCGCACCACGCCACCTTCTTGCACTCACCCTTGCCATCGGTCTAGCGACCCCGTCGTGCTCCGCACTCGCAGGGTTCAACTTGGTCCCGGACACCTATGCGAATTCGCTGGGGGTGTCGGCCTACTCAGAGCAGCTCGGCCAATCCAAAGTGATCACCGGCACGCCGGACGCAGAGATGGTCAACCGCATCGGCCAGAAGATCGCCGCCGCCTGCGATGAAGACTTCGAGTGGGAGTTCGCGCTGCTTGACGAACCCCAAACCCCCAACGCTTGGTGCTTGCCGGGCGGCAAGGTGGCGGTCTACACCGGCATCCTGCCAATCACCCAGAACGAAGACGCGTTGGCCGCCGTCATGGGTCACGAGGTGGCACACGCCGTCTTGCGTCACGGCAGCAAGCGCATGACTTCTGCATTCCTGAGCCAAGGTGCACTCACCGCGGTGCAAGCAACCCTGTCCATGGGCGACATGTCCTCAGGCCAGCAAGGCAACGTCATGCAGGCGCTTGGCATGGCAACGCAGTTCGGCGCGACCCTGCCGTTTAGCCGCGCACACGAAAGCGAAGCGGACGTCATGGGCCTGCGCTACTTGGTGCGCGCCGGTTACGACCCGAACGAAGCGCCCAAGCTTTGGGAACGGATGGCTCAGCTCGGCGGCGGCGAACGCCAGCCAGAGTTCATGAGCACGCACCCCGATCCACTCAATCGCGCCGAAACACTGCGCCAACTCATTCCGCGCATCGTCGAAGAAGAGCGCGGCAACATGATCGCGAACCCCGCGCGCTAAGCCGGCCACGGCCGCATGGAGCGGCGCGAACCGTCTACGCCATCGTCTCGCGGCCCGTGGGCGGCGAGGCATGGATGGCCTGCGTTGCATCTTTGTAGCGGTCCAACAACCGCACCGCAGCGCCGCGAGCCATCACCTTGCGAGCCTCTTCCAACCCCGCTTCGAGGTTTGGCACTGCATCCGCGAGGTGCAGAGCGGCTCCAGCGTTGAGCGCCACGACGTCGGAGCGCGCACCGCCTTCTCCACGGATCGCGTCTCGTAGAAGATCCGCGGCACCGGCCTCCGTATCCGCTTGCTGAAGATCCTCGATCGACGCTGGGTCCAAACCAAGCTCAATGGGGTCGATCTGGAACGACTCAATCGCACCGTTGCGCAACCAGTGACCCGTGGTGATCGCGTGCAGTCCGATTTCATCGAGCCCCGCACAGTGCACCACCAGCGCTGAAGTCGTCCCGAGCTCCTGCAACGCCTCGGCCATGACTCGCGTCATCGCGGGATTGTAGACCCCGAGTAGCTGACACTCGGGCTGTGCCGGGTTGGCCAACGGTCCGAGCAAGTTGAACAACGTGCGAATGCCCAACCGGCGACGCACGGGCGCGACGTTCGCCATCGCCGGATGGAATCGCGGCGAGAACAAGAGCGCGAAACCGTTTGTGTCGAGCAGTTTGCGAGACTGTGCCGGGGTGACATCGACCTCGCATCCGTACGCCGACAACACATCCGCGCTGCCTACTTTCGCCAGCACGCCACGGTTGCCGTGCTTTGCGACCGCGACGCCAGCGGCGGCGACCACGACGGCAGCCGCCGTCGAGATGTTGAAGGTGCCCGAACCGTCACCACCGGTTCCGCAGGTGTCCAGCAGGGGACGGTGCTGCGGCACGATGGACTCGCCCTGGGAGCGCAACACAGTGGCCCCTGCCACCAACACGTCGGTTCGCGGCGCCCGAGCAGCCAGCGCGGTGAGTAAACCCGCCGTCTGCACTTCGTCGATCGATCCTCGCACGATGCGCTGGAGGACTTCCTCAAGCAGCGCATGGTCGATCGGGCGATCGTCGAGGATGTTCTGAGTCAGGTGGTTGATCATGGGCGGGCGTGCCCCCAGCCTGGATAGGTTCGGGGCAGACCCATCACGATACCCGATGCCGCGCCACATCGCCTGGGAGATTCAACTCTCCCATGAATGCGGCCTCAAACGGCTGCTGGGGCCTCAGCCGCGAACGGTGAAGCAGACCGAGTTGGTCAACCGGCTCTCGAGCGGGTTGGTCAAGCTGATCACCAACTGCTGAAAGTGCGGGGTCATGCCCACCATCGTCGGGTCATTGGGGATCGAGATGTTCTTGAAGCTCAAGCCGATGCTGAGATCCGTGGCCCACGTGACCGAATCGAGCAGACAAAGCTGATAGGTCCCAAACGGACCAAGCGCCGTCGCGTCTGCCATGCCAGAGAAGAAGCGAATCACCAACGAACCGATGGGCTCGGTCGACGTAATCAAGAAGGTCGAACCGATACGGAAGTTCGTGAACGAAGACGCGCGCAACACGTTGGTTCCCGCATCAATCTCCGTGACGTCGAACACCGTGCAAGGTGCGAGCAGATCCACGTCACCGGTCAAATCGACGTTCTGTCCCTCGAACTGCGTGAGATCGATCGTCGAGCTCTTGAGCAGGATGTCGCCACACTCGATGGCGTGTGTCGCGGTTGGGTCGCAGGCCATGGCCGGAGCCACAATGACGCGGCCAGACAGCGCGGTGCTTAGGGCCTGGGCGTTTCCGGCAGCTGCCAGGGTCAACGCGGCAGAGAAAACGAGTGCGAGGGTGCGGAACATGGAGCGTGCAGAGGTGTGCGGATAGTCGCGGCAGAACGCCATCCAAGGGTGGAGGCAGGCGATTGGAAGCGTAGCGCGCACCATCCCGCTTGCACGGCCACTCCGGGAGCGACCCTCTCCTGGTCTCCGTGAGCGTTGCCGAGTGCCCCATGGCGTGGTGCGAACGGACCCGGTGCACAGTTCCTCCAGGCCCAGCTACACCGCGTGGTGTGTGGTCCAGGGACCTGCATGACACCAAAGGAACCCGTGGCGAGGGATGAGCATGCCCGGCGGAGCTTGCCGGCCGCGCGACGCCGTCACTCCAAGAATGGCTGGCTAGGCTCGCGTCACCACGACGAACCGCACAGCGTGTACGCCGCCCAGCTTGCCGGAGGTCACGCCATCCCCGGTGACATCCACGGGCATGATCTCTTCCGTCAAGGTCTGATCCTTGAACCAGGTTTCATGCGCGACCAGGGCATCATGCACTTCGTCCGGGGCGTCCAGTGCCAAGTGGATGCGGTCGGTGATCTGAAGATCCGCATCTTTGCGGGCCTGCTGCACCAGCCGCACCAAGTCGCGCACTTGACCCTCGCGCTCAAGCTCTGGCGTCACCTCGGTATCGAGCACGAGGATCTCACGGTTGCCTGGAAGCGCCGCGGCGGCGACTTCTTCGGGAGCCTCCAGCGCCAACTCGAATTGTCCGGCCTGCAGAACCTGGCCGGCGACCTCCACCGTGCCGTCGCCACGTTCCGTCCACTCACCCTTGCGGCTTGCGGCCATGACGCTCTTCATGTGTTTGCCGAGTGCTGGGCCCATCACGCGCGCGTTGACCTTCAACCGGAAGGTGCCGAAGCAGCCGGGGTTGTCAGAGAATCGCACCTCTTTGACGTTGAGTTCATCCGCGATCAACGACGCGTAGGGCTTCAACCCCTC
>CBESZZ010000494.1:0-3630 GCA_965534055.1 uncultured bacterium
AATCGGTTCGCCGAGATATCAACGTCGCCGATGAAGCGGTTCTCAGACCCGTGCACGTCAAAGCGCGCGGTCCGTGGGTGGACCCAGTAGGCCTTGGATCCTGGCCCCGCGTGGAACGTGGCGTGGTGGTGATGAAACACCGTCTCGCCATCGGCGCCCTGCACGTCGGTCACGTCACCGCGGCAAAGGAACTCACCATGCACGACGCGCAGCAACTGACGCTGCGAGCTGGCCGGCGCACGACGCATGCGCAACAGGGTGTCGCTATCGACCATCTTGCTGCGCCACAGTTGCATGACGCTGGTGTTGCCCGTTCCGGACGACTCGATGTCGATCCCGACGCCGACACGCTCGAAGCTCAAGAACTCGGAGATCAAGTAGGCACCACCGGCAACACTGGTGTCCCGGATGTTGATGGCGATCGGGGTGTCCCGGAACTCGGTACGATTGATGGACAATCCGGAACGGTTGCCTGCCGCTGGATCAGCGATCAGCTCGAGCGCAATGCTTCCTTGCCGGGTGAACAAGCAGTCTTCGATCAGACCGCGACTCATCAAGCCGCCGTTGGGCTGCTGCACCTGCATGCCTACCGAGCCGCCGTCGAAGAGCACGTTGCGGACGGTCAGTGCCGGGCTGTTTGAAACCAGCAGCGCATTGGCTGGTGGCGCGGCGGCAACCAGACGCAGACGGGCGCCGGCGACTCCAGGCACGCGGCCATCGATGGTCAGCGCGGTGCCGGAGGCGACCGCGGTTGGATTCGCGGTCACGATGACGGTCGAGACAGCGAATTCGATTCGATTCACGCTCGAGCCCTGAACCTGCCCTGCTTCTCCAGAGGAAAGCTGAGCAATGGTCAGCGTGCCGTTGGCGAGCTGGATGGCTTCATCCAAAGACAGCAGCGAATCACCGAGAAGTCCCGGCGTGGCTGGATCCTGAACGGTGGCGGTGCCTTGCGCGTGAGCGAGCGCACCAACCAAAGAAAACGAGAGCGCCATCGCAGCGCAGAGTGGACGACTTGTAGACATCAAAGACGGGAAGGGATCTGGGGCAGTTCCAGGGAGGGCATGCGAACCATGAAGGATAGACCGCAATCTCGACAAGGGGGTGAAGTGGCATAGACGGTTGTGCGGTATCCGGAAGTTCCCATTGCACCGGGCCGAAACGCTGTCTTGAGAGCGGAAATTCTCCCCCCGATGAAAGGTGTCCTTTGGACTGCACCGAACGCCCTGGACGAGGTCGGCTATCGTTCTCAGCCCGTGATGATCGCCGCCCCCATTTCTCCACTCCAATCAGACGGTCATCGCCGCGTCACGATGCTTGTAGTTCAATCGGTATTGATGGTGCTGCTGGTGGCTTTGAGCTCGGGCATCCACGCCCAGAACGCGACCGTGCTTTCGCAGCTCGACACCAAGACGCGCTACACGGGCTGCTGGGGTTTCGCTGGACCAAGCAATCGCGAATTCGCCGTCGTCGGTGAGCAGAACGGCCTTTGGATCGTCGAGACCACGGACCCCACGCAGCTGGTGGAAGTTGGCTATTTCGCGGCACCCTTCAGTGGCTGGCGCGAATCCACTGAACTCAACGGCTACGTCTACTCCGTCTCGGAAAATCACGGCGGCCTACGCATCCTCGACGTGCGCAACCCTGACGCGATCATCGACCACGGCCTCGCACTCGAAACGGTGTGGACCAACGCGCACACCATCAGCGTCGATCCCGACCAGGGCCACGTCTATGTCAACGGCGCGGCGTCCGGGGCCGGCATGTATGTGATCGACATCGGCACCAATCCCATTCAGCCGCAGGTCCTCACCCGCTACCGCGAATCCTACGTCCACGACTGTTACGTGCGCGATGGCGTGGCATACCTCTCGGAGATCTTCAACGGTCGCATCCGCGTACTCGATGTCACGAACCTGACGGCAGTGGGCAGCCCTGACCCTCGAGTGATTCGCGGCATCACCAACGGATTGTTCAGCACGCCCGGCGCGCTGACGCACAACTGTTGGCCCACCGCGGACGGCAACCTGCTGCTGACCACGGATGAAACGCCCACCGGCGACGTGCGCATCTATGACATCACCAACCCCGCGATGTCGCTGGAAGTAGGCAGCTACGGGGCGACGGGCCATGTCCCCCACAACGTCACCGTCCTTGGCCGCACCGCGCACATCGCCCACTACACCGATGGCTACCACATGGTCGACCTGGACGATCCGTCCAACCCAACCATGCTCGCCCGCGCGGACACGACCATGTCGACCACGTTCCTGACCGGCGCATGGGGCGTGTACGCACTGCAGGATTCGGGAATCGTCTACGTGACGGACACAGAAACCGGCCTGTTTGTCATCGATGTCGCGTGCGGTCACATGCGAAGGTTCGGTGACAGCGCACCAGGAGCTGCGGGCACGCCGCATATCGCCTTCACCATGTCACCGCCCGTCATTGGTCGCGCGAGTTTCGGGTTGGACTGCTCGGGCCTCACTCCGTTGGCGCCTTGGGCTCTCGCTCTGTCACCCATGATGGCTCCCCCCGGAACCGTTCTCGCGGGCCTACCAGTGCACGTGGATCCTGCGACGCTGGCGACAGTTGTCTTTGCCGCGGCCTCGGCGACTGGTGAAGCGAGCGTTTCGCTCCCCATCCCACAGAACCCGGCTTTGGCTGGGTTTGAACTCGTGCTGCAGGCCTTCAGCGACGACCCAAGCGGGCCGCTGGGCATTTCGGCTTCCCGCGGGCATCGGTTCGGGATCTGCCAGTAGCAAGCTAGCCGAGTAGCCAGGCGACCCCGGATGAACCCGCCACGCAATTGACTCGCATCGCCGCCGAAGGTGCATGAATCTCCGCGCTCCTAGCCTCGAGCACGAAGCCCATCGCTCCGCGCCTTCTCCCGCGACCCAGCTTCTTCCGTGACGTATCCGCACCGCCGTTGATGGCGGATCGAACCGAACTCCCACGCGACCCTATGGAACGCGACTCGCTGCTGCGACAACTGGTCGCGCTGCGAGTGTACGGCTCGCTGACCTATCCGTTCGCGTGCATCCCGTTCCTGTGGTTCTGGTTCAGCGACCACGGCATCGACCTCACCGAGTACGGGATCTTGGTGTCGGCGTATTACGCGGCGATGTTCATCGCGGAGCTTCCCACCGGACTGTTCGCCGACCGGTTCGGTCGCCGCACCGCCATGTTCTTGGGCCCGGTATTCCTCGCCGTGTCGTTCATCGTGATGTGGGGATACCCGTCATTCACTGGGTTCTTGACCAGCGAGATCATCTTCGGCGTCGGCCACGCGTTGCTCTCCGGCCCACCAGGAGCCTTGCTCTACGACTCGTTAACCAAACACGGGCGCGAGGGTGAATTCCTACAGGAAGAGAGCAGGATTCACGCGTTCCGGCTGATCGGTACGGGCACTTCCTTTGCGATTGGCGGAGTCGTCGCCGCGTGGCTCGGGATCGCGGCCACGCTGCCACTGGCAGCAGCGTTCTCACTGCTTGCTGCAGTCACCACGCTGTTCGTGACCGAAGCACCGCTGATCCGACAACGCGGCGTTTCCCTGCTGCGTGGCGCGTTGCGCGATGTGTCTCAGCCATCCGTGCGTGCGCTCGCGCTCTACTACGTGCTGTTGTTTTG
>CBESZZ010000495.1:0-3629 GCA_965534055.1 uncultured bacterium
GCCCTTTCTGGCGAGCAGCTGGAACGCACAGTGGCCGTCATGCCAACCGCGACGTCCAAAGACACGGGCACTGATCCGGAGCCACTCCGCCACGGCTCGGTGGTCATCGCCGCGATCACTTCGTGCACCAACACGTCCAATCCATCCGTGATGCTGGGTGCTGGCCTACTGGCGAAGAACGCCGTGGCGCGCGGACTCCAGGTGAAGCCTTGGGTAAAAACCAGCCTGGCCCCCGGCTCAAGAGTGGTCACCGACTATCTCGAAGCTGCGGGCGTGGATGAGGCACTCGACGCACTGGGCTTCCAAACCGTGGGGTATGGCTGCACCACCTGCATCGGCAACTCCGGCCCTCTGCCTGTCGAGGTCTCCGTCGCAATCCGTCAGGGCGACCTCGTGGCTGCTTCGGTGCTCAGCGGCAACCGCAACTTCGAAGGCCGCGTCAACCAAGACGTGAAAGCCAACTACTTGGCCTCACCACCGCTGGTCGTCGCGTTCGCCATCGCAGGTCGAGTAGACATCGACCTGGACCGCGAACCAGTGGGCATCGACGCCAACGGTAAGCCCGTGATGCTGGCAGAGATTTGGCCATCGAGTGAAGACGTTCAGCGCAGCATGGCACAGTCCATGTCGCCGGACTCATACAGGGCGCAATACAGCAAGGTCGACGAAGGCCCCGAGCAGTGGCAGTCGATCGCGGCAGTGTCTACAGACCTCTTCCAATTCACGCCCAAGTCGACCTACATTCGCCTGCCACCATTTTTCAATGGGATGAGCAAGTCGCCCGGCAAGATTACTTCGATCGACAACGCGCGTTGCTTGGCAATGGTCGGCGACTCGACCACGACGGACCACATTTCACCGGCTGGAGCGATTCAGGCAGACGGTCCTGCGGGTCAATACCTGCAATCCAACGGCGTGGACCCAAAGGACTTCAACAGCTACGGCTCGCGCCGCGGCAACGATGAAGTCATGACCCGCGGAACGTTCGCCAACATTCGATTGCGCAACCAACTGGCTCCGGGCACCGAGGGTGGCGTGACCCGCCATCTACCGACCAACACGGAGATGAGCATCTTCGATGCCGCGCAGAAGTACCAGGCGGATGCCACGCCGCTGGTCGTGCTCGGCGGCAAGGAGTACGGAACCGGCTCAAGCCGAGACTGGGCCGCGAAGGGAACCCTTCTACTCGGCGTCCGTGCGGTACTGGTGGAGAGCTTCGAACGCATTCACCGCAGCAACCTGGTGGGTATGGGTGTCCTGCCGCTCCAGTTTGCTTCCGGCGAGAACCGCGAGACGCTGGGGTTGAACGGAGAAGAGTCCTTCTCGTTCGCGATCGACGACTCACTCAAGCCCGGCCAGTCGGTGAAGGTCACGGCGCAGCCCAGTGACGGTACCGCAGCTATCGTGTTCGAAGCGACTTGCCGCATCGACACACCCGTCGAGGTCGACTACTACCGCAACGGCGGAATCCTACAGACCGTACTTCGCAAGCTCCTGTAGAGCTCGCCGGCCTACGGCGTTCGCCTCACGAAACGTCTTGAGGCGACGCCGTTTCGACAGCGCTCGCAACATCAGGGCTCCCGACCGCTGCGGCAGCCGGCGGAACAACCACGCGCTGACCAACCCAGCCGGTGACGATGCGACGCAGCTCCGCGAAATTGAAGGGCTTGCTGACGTAGTCGTTCATGCCAGCTTCAAGGCACCGTTGGCGGTCGCCCTTCATCGCGTGAGCGGTGAGCGCGACAACCGGCAACCCTGAGCAATAACCCGGCAGCTCACGGATCGCACGCGTGGCGGTGTAGCCGTCCATCTTCGGCATTTGGCAGTCCATCAATACGACGTCGAATCGCCGCATGCTTTCATCGCGCGACTGCAGCAAGTCGACCGCCACGGAGCCGTCACCAGCGACCTCCACATCGAACCCGGAACGCTCCAGGACGCGTCTTGCGAGCTTCTGGTTGACCGGGTTGTCCTCGACCAGAAGCACGTAAGGCTTCATTTTCTCTTCGGTTGAACCTGAGCCATCCAGAAGTGCTTGTTGGTTCGCCTCAACCGCCTTGTGATCTAGCGTTGGCTTGGGCGACTCATCGACCAACCCTCGCTCTGCTGGCTCAGTGCGAATCTCCGGCGCGAGTTCGCAAACCATCTCAAACAGATCGCTTGGCAAGACCGGGTGACACAACGTGCCGGCGACCCACGTAGGATCCGCTGCGAGAGTCTCTATTGTCGCCGCTGCGTCTGCATGCTCTGGCAGGATGGCGATGACTCTCAACGAGTGCGAGGCGGACGAGCTGTTCGTAATTACGCGATGCAGCGCCGGGAGCAACGACGGATCGTCCTGCAGGATTTCCTGTGAACTGACAACAAAACGTACCCGGTTGCCGCTGGTGAGGATCGCTTCCGCGGCCGCCATCGCTTCGGACTTCGAACTACACCCCAACGACTCGATACCCCACGCATTGAGGATTCGGTAGGTGTCATCACCTGCTTGGTCTGGCCGCCGCAACACGATGATGTGCGGCTTCTCCAATCCTCCGAAGTCCTCGTTCACGAGATCGTCCGCCTTCTTCAGTTTGGCGTTGAAGAAGAAACGCGACCCGTGCGGCTTGCGCGAAGTGACACCAATCTCCCCGCCCATCAACTCGACGAGGTGGCGCGAGATCGCTAGGCCCAGTCCCGTCCCGCCAAACTCCCGGGTCGTCGACGTGTCCGCTTGGGAAAAGCGATCGAACAAGCGCTGCTCAGCACCCGCAGGAATGCCGACGCCGGAATCCTCCACTTCGAACAGTAGATCCAACTCGTCATCGGCCTGCTCGCGCAGAGTCAGTCGGAGCTGCACCTCCCCTTCCTTGGTGAACTTCAGCGCGTTCCCCAAGAGGTTGGTGACGATCTGCCGAATCCGAAGTGAATCACCAAGAACCGTGGAAGGTACGGCCGGGTCGATCTCGAGATGGAGCCCAAGACCTTTCCCCATCGCCGTCTGACGCATGAGTGACACCACCTCGGTCATGACGCCACGGAGGTCGAACGCGATGTTCTCGAGTTCCATCTCGCCGGCTTCGATCTTCGAGAGATCCAAGACGCCATTGATGATTGTCAGCAGCGCTCGCCCTGAACTGGCAACGATGTCGAGCATCTCAAGCTGATCATCGTTGAGCGACGACTGGCGAAGCAGTTTCGTGTAGCCCAAGACACCATTCATGGGCGTGCGAACTTCGTGGCTCATGGTTGAGAGGAAGCTCGACTTGGCACGATCCAATTCCTTCAGCTTCTCATGCTGGACCTTCGCCTCCTCCGTCGATCTCTCGAGGCTTGCACGCATCGAGTCCATCGACCTGCCAAGCACACCGAACTCGTCATGACGCGCGAGATTGATCTCAACATCGAGCGTGCCGCGTCCGATTCGATCGGCGTGGGCTGTGAGCACGGCCAAGGGACGGTTCAGGAGTCGTTGCAGCAGTAGCGACAGCACCAACGACAACAACGCGAAGAAGACAATCGACCGCACGATCAGGGCTCTCCGCCCCGCAGAAATTCGAGCCATCGTGTCAGCGATCGACACGTACGCGGTCACCTCACCAACCGTGACCCACTCGCGGCCGTCGAAGCCGGCCAGCTGCGGCGTGACC
>CBESZZ010000496.1:0-3623 GCA_965534055.1 uncultured bacterium
CCAGCGTTGGAGCTCGCGTGCATCTTGCCCTGCATGTTGGACACCCGCACAAACATCGGAGCTGAGGTGCTGGGGGAGATCCAAAACCACTTTCCGGACGAACTCGCCGACAGTTCGATTCGAGTGAACGTGAAGCTGGCGGAGTCCCCGAGCTTCGGCCGCACCATTTTCGAGCACGCACCAGACTCCAACGGCGCACGCGACTACGCGGCATTCGCGACGGAGTATCTCGGCCGGTTCAGCGGCGAGGACGCGCGCGCTGAAGACGTGGAAGTTTGGCGCGCTTCGATTGAAGAGCCCGAGGACAACACGGATTCGCTGCCGAAAGACGAGTTCGAAACCGACGCCACCGACGACGAGACGTCAGAGCCCACGTTGGCTCCAAGCCGCACAGCGGACAACGGAACGTATGGCTCGATGGACAACGCAGTGGAAGAAGCGCCCGCTCAAGTCAACGAAGAAGTCGTGGCGGACGTAAGCCAATCAAACGTGGGCCAAGAGGTCTTCGCACAAGCCAGCGAACCCGAAGTCACAACGTCTCCCGCCAACGCCAACCACGAACCAAGCTCGGGTTCGATGCACGCGACGGCACCGCCAAAAACCGTGCACCCAAAGCCCGCGGACGTTGCTCCACCCACGCGAGAAACCGACGCTTCGAGCGCAGCCAAGATGGCCTCCGCGGCATCCGCCCTACCCGTCGCTTGGCAACGTCCGGCTCGTGCGATCTTCCCGCCGAAGAGCCCCACGCCCGATGCGCCCGCACGTTCGCGGGAAAACGAAGCCTAAGCGGACCTGGCGGATCGCGCGGCGAATCCTCGTCGTGACGGACTCTGAAACCGCCATGGCAAGCCGTTGTCGAGATCGAACGCCGACGTGGTCGTCAGCCGAAGGTCCGCACGTGCCGATAGGGAATGCATGCCCGTCGCGAGATGCGCGGCGGGCCCCAATCGCTCGGTTATCCGGAGAACCATGCAACCCATCGATCGCACCCCCAAGGGCAACGACGAATCCTTGCGCCGACTCGAAGAGTTGGCCGCGGAGGTCACCCGCGAGGCTGAGAAGATCACTCGGGGCGGCGAAGCTCTCGATCCGGATGCCGTGATGGCATCCCTGGACAGCTTCACCGACGACATCGTGAGCGTGCTCGACGATGTCGCACCACCTGAGCCACCATCGCCGCACACCTTGCAAGACGCGCTGGCCATGGTCGTGGACGGCATCTACGAAGGTGCGACGGGTGGCGCGATCCTGATCACGCGCTTCGGCGAAGCCGTGCCACCGATTCTCACGACGGAAGAAGTGCTGGTGACCGCGATCTATCGCGCGTTTGACCTCGCGGTGCACTACGCCGGCAAGGGTGGCGAGATCACGGCGACAACCGGCGTGGACCGGTTCGGCGGGGCGCAGCTGAGCCTGTCCGCCAGTCGCGCCGATGCGGAATCGCCGATCAGCGCAGAACCGTGCACCGATTCGTGGGCACGCGCCATGGACGAGCGGGCCATGGCACTGGAGGACTTCGCCGTGCCGCAGGGCTGGAACGCGGAGATCCAGGTCAACGCCGGCCGTGTCCTCGAACTCGTTCTCGAAACGGGCGTCGGCGCACAGAGCCTCTAGCCGAACCACGATCCGGCAGGTGTCCACGGAGATCTCCGTGGGTGAGGCGAGTACCCTGAATTCTTGCCCCTGTGCGGCCTGAGACGTCACGGATTGGTAGCGGCGTTGCTGCAAACCACGGTGCAGGTGAAGATCGTGGCGAACGCAGGACCGCCGCCAACCCGCGGCGATTCGCGTAGGCCCCGTCGATTTGCGACGCAGCCACTCCGTCGATCCCATCCATCGTGACCAAACCTCTCCGCATCGGCATCGTTTGCTATCCAACCGTGGGGGGCAGCGGTGTTGTCGCCACCGAGATGGCGATGGAGCTCGGCCGCCGCGGCCACCAAGTTCATCTCCTCAGCTACGCGCGACCCCACCGGCTACAGCGAGGCCGCGGTCACGGCGTGCGCTACCACGGCGTGGAAGTGTCCGCGTATCCGCTGTTTCGCTACCCGCCCTACGACCTCGCGCTGGCGACGCGGATGCTCGAAGTGCAAGAAGAGGTCGGTTTGGATCTCTTCCACGTCCACTACGCGATCCCTCATGCGGTGAGCGCGTTCCTGGCGCGGGAGATGTCGGGTGACAAGATTCGTTTCGTCACCACCTTGCACGGCACGGACATCACCGTGGTGGGCAGCGATCGTGCATACATGCGACCCACGCGGTTCGCGTTGGAACAGTCCAACGCAGTGACCAGCGTCAGCCAGTTCTTGGCGGACGAAACGGACCTGCTGTTTGGCGTGCAAACACCCATCGAGGTCATCCCAAACTTCATCGACCCCGAGCGCTACCAGCCCGGCAAGCTGGGGCACGCACCAAACCGCACCGAGTCGCCGTTCCAGGACTTCGATCCCGCCATCCCGCTGGTCGTCCACGCCAGCAACTTCCGGCCCGTCAAACGCGTCGCCGACACGGTGCGCGCCTTTGCCGTGTTGCGTCGCCAGATGCCGGCGAACCTACTGCTCATTGGGGACGGTCCCGACCGCGAACACGCTCTCGCAGTGGCCGAAGACGCGGGTTGCGCAAGCAGCGTGCATCACGTCGGCGCGCTGGATTCGACGGAAGCTGTGTTCCGCGACGCGGATCTGCTGCTGCTGTCTTCGGAAACGGAGTCTTTCGGCCTGGTCGTGCTTGAAGCCATGGCCTGCGGAGTTCCCGCCGTGTGCACGAAGGTGGGTGGACTGCCAGAAGTCCTCACCGAGGACTGCGGAGTTCTGACCCCACCCGGAGACCCAGAGGCAATGGGGAACGCCGCTGCCGCGATTTTGTCTGACCCGAAACGCCACGCCGCCATGAGTGCCGCGGCACGGGCACGCGCTCTGAATGAGTTCGGCCAGGCCACGGTCATCGATCGGTACGAACAGCTCTACCGCCGCGTGATCGAGTAAGCGGCCAACTTCACGATGACCGAGATCTCGCGCATTTACCTCGACCACAACGCCTGCACGCCGGTCGATCCGCGGGTGCTCGCTTGTTTCGTCGACGCAGAACGTCGCGCCCCAGGCAACCCTGGCAGCCTGCACGCCAGTGGCAGGGCCGCGCGCGCCGTCATGGACGAGGCGCGTGAGAAAACCGCACATGTGCTGCAGTGCAAGCCGCACGAAATCGTGTTCGTGAGCAACGGCACGGAAGCGAACAACCTAGTCATCGCAGGAATGGGCGACCGCAGCTTACCTGTCCTGTGCGGAGTCACCGAACACCCGTCGGTCTTGCGCTGCGCGGAGCACCGGGGCCTTGTGGACTTGCCGGTGAACGAAGTCGGCATGCTCTGCCCGGAGCAGGCACCCGATACGCCATGCGGTCTCCTAGCAGCGGTCCACGGGCAGAGCGAGGTCGGAACGATTCAACCCGTCGCCGCTCTTTCGGCCTCGGCACGTGCACGCGACGTACCGTTTCATCTCGACGCCTCGCAAACTTTGGGCCGCATCGATTTAGATGAGGTGTGGCCGCTCGCAGACTCCATGACCCTGTCACCCCACAAGGCAGGAGGCTTGCGTGGGTCCGCCGTACTCGTGCTGCGCGGAGGA
>CBESZZ010000497.1:0-3593 GCA_965534055.1 uncultured bacterium
CAGTACGCACAGTTCCCCACCCTGACGAGCACCGCCGCAGGCCTCGCGCACGACATCGGCAGCGGACGAGCATTCCTAACTTCCACCGGCAACGACTCTTTGTATTCGGCCGATCTGGTGACCGGCAACGCAACGCTCATCGGTGCCTACGGCCCGACGAACTTCGTCATGCACGGCCTGGAGTTCGACGTCAGCACCGGGACGCTTTACGGATTGTCTTCGAACGACAACGGCCTCTACACCATCGACCAAACGACAGGTGCTGCAACCCTGGTCGGAACCACCGGGCTGACGAGCTTCTCCAACCTGTGCTACGACGTGGTCAACAACACCATGTATCTGACGAACAGCGGGGCGGACAGTTTCTACAGCATCGATCGTGCGACAGGAGCCGTCACGCTGATCGGCCCACTGAACGGCCCAACCAACCCCAACGCCATGGCGTTCGAGCTGGCGACCGACACGATCTACATGACCGACAACAGCACCGACACGCTATACACGATCGATCGAGCAACGGGCGCAGCAACGGCCATTGGCTCCACCGGCAGTGGCAACATCCTCGGGCTGGTCTCGTTCGACCTGCCAGGTTCGATCACACGGATTGCACACGCGTGCGGAACCACCACGATCGCAGCCACCGGGATGCCCACCCCAGGGCAGACCCTCACCTTCGCCGTGGGCAACGCCCCGGCAACGTTCGTCGGCTTCGGCTTCAACCTCACGCCGACCCCATTCTGCGTGTGCACCGTCGGCCACGACTGGGGCGTCGCGCTGTTTGCGAACAGTGCATCCATCGCGATCCCCAACGACCCGTCGTTGATCGGTGTGATTCTTGGCGTGCAGGGCGCAGGCCTCGGCGGAACCGGTGGCTGCACAGCCCCACGGCTGACTTTCACGGACACGCTGGTCGTCACAGTCGGCTAGACGACGCGCTTGGAGGGTTCAGTCGCTCGCAGCGGAGTGACGATGCAAGGAGGTGCACCGGACCATCGAACCCCCACCGCGCCAAACGCCACCTCGAGACCGCCAACCGGTGCGGCCTCTGGGGCAGCAATACCGCCCGCCAGTGCAGCAGCACCACGAGGCCCCGCCAGAGCGCTGGCGCTGGCTCGGACTGGGCATCGTTGGAGCCCTGTTCGCAGGGGTACTGCTCCCAGCCCACTTCACTTGGGTCCTGGCAGCCATCCCCCATGAAATGGGCCACGCCACGGTCGCGTGCGTGCTTGGCCACCCGGCCGCCCCGGCGATCAGCCTGAAGGGGGAAGCGTGGACGGGCATCGCGCAGCTGCGTCCTTGGTTGGTCTGGGTGATGGCTGCCGCATCGGCTGCCGGTGCGTATGCGTTGCGAGCCCGCCCGATCGCGTGCACCGCGCTTGCAGTGGGCGCGCTCCTGATTCCACTCGCGGCATTCACGAGGGCCGGCGACGTGCTCATCGCTGCAGGCGGTCACGTGGGCGAACTCGCCTTCGCAACCTACTGCTACACGCTGGCATGGACCGGTGGCCAAACCGACACGCCGCAAGAGCGCGTCGCGTGCGCAATGGCCGGCGGCATTCTCCAGCTCGTGAACCTCAAGCTTTGCTTCGGTCTACTGACCAGCGCCGCTGCGCGCGCCCACTATGCGAACAACGGCTCGCTTGGCCTGAAGAACGACTACCTCGTGCTATCCGAGGACCTGCTTGGCTGCTCGCTCGGTGCGGTCGCACTGCTCATGTTTGCCATCGCTCTCGCGCCGCTGCCGCTGGGGCTCGCGCTTGGAGCTTGGCGGGAACGCGTGACGCGTTTCGACTAGCGGTAGGGCTGATTGGGAAAGTTACCCAAGGGATTGTGCAACCGCGCATGCCCTCCCGATTGAACGAACCGGAGTCCTGGACTACGCCAGCCAGGACCTCTTCAACCCCGGTTCTCATGCCCAAAACTTCGTGCGCCGCACCTCCACCTTCGCCCTCCTAGCAGCCGGCATCATGCTCACACTGGCATCGTGCTCGGGTCTCAACAGCAGCCTGTTCATTGAGCCTCTGTTTGGCCGCAAGGACGCCGAGGTTCGCCAAATCACCGTGATCCGTCCAGGAGAGTCCGCGGACGCCACCTTCGCGCCAGGCGAAGCCGCCATTCTCGAGAACGCTTCGACCGCCATCGCGAACTTGGACGTGACCGGCTCCGAAAGCCGCGTCTACATGGGCTACGAGGCCGCGAACGATGGCGAGACCAGCGGCAACTAGCCTTCGTCTGCGACGACTGAATCCGTAGTCTGCTCGGCGCAGTGAGCCTCCGCGCTGTCGTCGACGCAGAAGGAGGACACGCCACCACCATGATTCTGCCCATCGGAACAAAGATCGTGTCGAAGCGACCGATCGCCGGAACGCTTCACGCCTACACCGAAGGCACGTTGGCGGTGATCGTCGAAACGCCAACAGACGCTAGCCATTCCTATCGGGCACGACTCTCCGACGGCTTCGAGACGAACCTGACCCGAGATCAGTTCGTCTTGCTGAGAACACTCCAAGACGAAGGCGCCGAGCAAGGCCAAGCGGCATTGCAAGATCACGAGCTCGCGCAGTCGGTGATCTATCGGTGCGTTGTGGGCTCGCGGGCCTACGGCCTCGAAACCGAGGATTCAGACACGGACACGCGCGGCATTTACCTCGCACCTGCAGAACGACATTGGTCGCTTTATGGGGTCCCTGGGCAGCTGGAAAACGCGGATACGGACGAGGTTTATTGGGAGCTACAGAAGTTCCTCGTGCTCGCCCTCAAGGCCAATCCAAACATCCTCGAGGTGCTGTATTCGACCGAAGTGGTGCACGTCACACCGCTGGCCCAAGAGCTGCTCGACATGCGTTCGTGCTTCGTCTCGAAAATGGTGTTCCAGACCTACAACGGCTACGTCATGTCGCAGTTCAAGAAACTGACGCAACGGCTAGCGCGGGGTCTCGAACCCAAATGGAAACACGCGATGCATCTAATCCGGCTGCTGCTCTCAGGGATCGGGGCGCTCCGCGACGGGGCGGTTCCGGTGCGGGTCGCCGACCACCATCGCGACGAACTCATGACCATTCGATCCGGCGAGACTCCGTTCGAGCAAATTGATCGCCGGCGGCTGGAGCTTCACCGCGAGTTCGAAGAGGCCTACAGCGCAACGACGCTGCCGGACAAGCCGGACTATGTGGCGGCCAATGCCTATTTGATTCGCGCCCGACGTGCGTCGCTGGAGGGCACAGCATGAAGTTCCCCGCAGAGCTACGGGAAGTCGCAGACGAATTCTCATTCCCGCTGATCTTCACCACCGTCTCGGGAGCGCACCTCTACGGGTTTCCGTCGCCGGACTCTGACTATGACTTGCGTGGCTGCCACGTGCTGCCTGTCGAGGACGTCATCAGCTTGCGTGACCCGAAGGAGACGGAAGAACGGCTGGGCCCGGAGTCAGGATTGGACCTGGATTTGGTGTCGCATGACGTTCGCAAATTCGGCCGCCTACTCCTGAAGCGCAACGGCTATGTCCTCGAGCAGCTCCTCTCTCCCCACGTCATCACCACAACCCCTGAGCACGAAGAGCTCAAGGCGATGGTACCCGACTTAATCACCCGCCA